>JBPYEZ010000001.1:0-4176 GCA_051984395.1 Acidimicrobiales bacterium
GACAACGCCCGCTTGTACCAGCAGGAGCACCGGACGGCTGCGGTCCTCCAGCAGGCGCTGCTGCCCAAGCAGCTCGCCATGGTCCCCGGGCTGGCCCTCGCCGCCCGGTATCTCCCGGCGACGACCGGCGCCGACGTCGGAGGGGACTGGTACGACGTGCTGACACTGGGCGACGGCCGTGTGGGGCTGGTGATCGGGGACGTGGTGGGCCACGACATCGAAGCCGCCGGTGTGATGGGCACCCTGCGACACGCGCTCCGGGCCTACGCGTGGGTCGACGGCGGCCCCGCCTCGGTCATCCGCCGGGTGGACGAGCTCGCCCTCGGACCGGAACCCGACGCGCTGGCCACGCTCGTCTACGCCACCTACGACCCGAACCGCCGCGCCCTGGCATGGAGCAGCGCCGGACATCCTCCGCCGCTCGTCGTGCGGCCCGACGGGCGGGCCGAGTACCTGCTGGGCGCCAACTCCACGCTCGTCGGGGTCGGACACGTCGATCGGAGCCAGCGCGAGGTGATCCTCGGCGTCGGCACCACCCTCGTGCTGTACACGGACGGCCTGGTCGAGACGCGCGAGAGCTCCCTGAACGAGGGTCTGGACCGCCTGGCCGCCCTGGCCGAGCGCCAGGCGTCGGCCTCCCCCGACGAGCTGGTCGACGTGCTCCTGGCCGACCTGCTGGCCGCAGAGCACCGCAAGGACGACGTCGCCATCCTGGTCGCGAGGGTGGTCAGTTGAGGGCGACGTCCCCCGGCGGGCCGGCTTGGAACCGGGAGCTGGCGGGTAGATCGTCGGCATCGAGCTGAGGAGACACCTTGCTGCCGACCCGTCCAGCGCTGGTGAGGCGCGGCGGTTCGTCCGTTCCGCTCTGGCCGACTGGGGCACCTCCAACCTGCACGAGACCGCCTCCCTGCTCGTCACCGAGCTGGTGACCAACGCCATCGTGCACACCCGGTCGGACCCAGAGCTCATGGCCCGCGTGGCCGGGCACCGGCTGCGGGTCGAGGTGCGCGACGACGACCCGTCCCCGCCCGTCCGCCGTCCCCGCGACCCGCTGGCGACGACCGGGCGGGGCCTCCTCCTGGTGAACGAGCTGGCGTCGGCCTGGGGCTCGCAACCGGCGGGGCGCGGCAAGGTCGTGTGGTTCGAGCTCGAGTCCGAGTTGCGGATGGAGGACGCCGAGCCCGAGGATCCTCGGCTGGAGCCGGCCCACGGGGTGAGCCGGTGACTGTCCCTCAGCAGGGCTGCCACGCCCTCGCGCCCCGGGTCGAGCGTTAGGCGACCACGGACGCGCCGGGTGGAGGAGGTCATGGAGACGCTGCCCGCGGCGCTCCCTTTTCGCCCGGAGCAGGCCACCGCCCCGCTCGAGGTCGTCGTGGTGCACCGTGATCAGCCCGAGGCGTGTGCCCGTACCGTGCTGGCCCTGCACCGCCAGGGACTTCCCGTCCATGTCACCGTCGTCGACAACGGCTCCGGGGCGACAGGCCTGTCCGCCCTGTGCGCTCTCGCCCGTCGACTGCCGACGGTCGAGGTGGTGGCGCTCGGTCGCAACGCCGGCTTCGGGCCCGCGGCCAACGTCGGCCTGCGCCGATGGTTGGCGCGGGACGAAGGCGAGTGGGTCGCCGTCGCACCGCACGACGCCCTGCCCGAGCCCGGATGCCTGGCCCGCATCCTGGCCGCCGTCGCCTCGCGGCCGGACGCAGGGCTGGTGAGCGGGGAGTTCGGCCGGGCGTACGACTCCAGGCCCGTCATCGACCGCTACATCGGCGGCTACGTGTCGGCCGGCCGGGCCGGCGACGGCTGGGAGGACGTCGACTTCCCCCATGGCACGCTCCTGCTGGCGAGACGAGCGGCGCTGACCGACATCGGCCTGTTCGACGAGCGCTACTTCGCCTACTGCGAGGAGGCGGACCTCGGGGTGCGGGCCAGGCGCGCCGGCTGGAAGGTCGGGATCATCTGGGGCGCCGTGGTGAAGAATCGCCGGTCCGCCGAGAGCGAGATCGTCCGCTACCTCAAGCTGCGCAACACCCTTCTCCTCGTGCGCGAGCACTACGGCTCGTATCCGGCCACCATCCGCTGCACCTTCGCCCTCCTCACCCTGGCCGTCCGATCCTTTCGCGGGCGGTCCTCCGCCGAGGACGCCGCCGGCCGCGTCGAGGGTCAGGCGATCCTCGACTTCATCAGGGGACGTTTCGGCCCCCCGCCCCCCTCCCTCCTCGCGGTCGAGAGCTAGGGCCGGCCCGGGAGGCCGGGAAACGGAATGACCCGCAGACGCGTGAGCGTCTAGGGCCGGCCCGGGAGGCCGGCCGGGGAAATCGCCTGCAGACGCTCGAGCGTCTAGGGCGCCCTGGACTGCTGCTCCTGCAGCGCCCGGGCGGCGGCCTCGAGGATCTTGGCGGCATCCCGGTCGAAGTGATCGCGAGCCCGCAGGAAGACCAGCGCGCCGGCGAACACAGGGATGCTCACGAGCAGCAGCGCTGTGCGGAAGTTGCCGCCGAGGGCGCCGGCCAGGGCGAAGACGACCACCGACGCCGCTGCCTGTCCCCCGACGACCGAGACGAGGTTGAAGGCCCCGAAGCCCGCCCCGCGGAGGTTGGCGGGCACGGCGTCCGACAGACCCGCCCGGAGGGAAGGCACGGCCAGGGCGATGACGAACAGGCCGACGACCTCGAGGCCGAAGGCCGGTCGCAGCGGCAGCCACAGGTAGGAGAGCACGAAGATCGCCTCGCCGACCATGAGGCACAGGGCCGGGATTGCCATACGCCCGCCCCGCACGCGCGGCGCGTACCGGTCAGCCAGCGGTCCCCCGAGAAGGACGCCCGGAATCCCTCCCAGGACGACCATGGCGCCCACGAGCAGTTCCGCCGTACCCGTCGCCACATGGAGCTGGTGCTCGTAGAACTGCGGGAGGGCGGCAGCGGCGGCGACCACCGTGAACAACACCGCGGACACTCCGACCAGGGCGTACCGCATCGTCGGTATGCGGGCGATCGTGCCGAGATCGGCGACGAGGCCACGGACCATGTCCCGGAAGAACGTCGGCACGCCTTCGGCGAAGAGCCCGGATGCCCCACCCCCGCCCGCCCCGGTGCCAGCGACACCGCTCGTCCCGGCGCCGTCGGCATCGTCGACGCCGAGCTGGAGGCGGTCACCGTGGCCGCGTCTGGGCTCGGGCAGGCGATAGACGGCGAGGGCGATCAGCACCCCGGGCACGCTCACGACGAGGAACGCAGCCCGCCAGCCGAGCGTGGCACCCACCACCCCGCCGATGCCCAGGCCCGCCCCGAACCCCACGAACAGCAGGCACTGCTGCACCGCGAAGGCCCGGCCCCGCTCGGTCACCGGATAGTGGTCGGCCAACAGGCTGGCAGTGGAGGGCTCGGTGACGGCCTGGCCGAACCCCAGCGCCGAGCGGATGGCGATCAGGGCCGGATAGCTCCACGCCGCAGCGGTGAGGGATGTGATCGCGGACCAGATCACCACCGTGTGGCCGACGGTGCGGGTCCGGTGCCACCGGTCGGCGAGGTAACCGGCGGGCACGCTGACGAACCCGTTCACGACGATGAAGCAGGAAAGCAGGAGGCCGACCTGCAGGTCGGTCAGATGGAAGGCGCGCTGAACGGGAGTGGCGACGCCCCGCACGATGTTTTGGTCCGCGTGGTCGATCATGATGACCAGGCCGAGCACCCACATCGGCCAGGAAGACACCCGGTCGAGCGCGGCATCGGACGGGCTCGACGCGGTCATCAGCGCCGATTTCTAGCCGATCAGGTCGAAATCTGGCGAACCACCCGAAAGAGACTCTCCTGCTCCCGATCCTGACATGGAGAGTCAGGTACCTTGGCCGACGTGGCTGTTGCGGCCGATGGCGCTGGGGAGCACGGCGAGGAGCGGCCCGCTCAGGACGAGGCGGCAGAGCCACCCTCGTCGCCGCACGTCGTGGCCTACCGGGCCGCCCGCCGCTTCTTCACCGATCCCCGCACCGTCGGGGTCGCCCAGGCCGGGCCCCGGACCGCAGCCTTCATGGCCCGCACTTGGACCCGGAGCCGGGCCCCGGAACCCGAGGGCATCCCGGCCCGACCCTCGCTGGGCCTCGCCCTCCAGGTTCTCCTCGACGAGGTGCTGATCTCCACCTTCAAGAACCCGCGCCTGCTGCCCCGACGGGCGGACTACGAGCGC
>JBPYEZ010000002.1:0-3223 GCA_051984395.1 Acidimicrobiales bacterium
ACGGGCGGCTCGAAGACGCGCACCATCCACGCCAGCGCCTTGATGGCCATCTCGACGCCGGCGCAGAACCCTCGGGGCTGGGCCAGTAGTACCCGCTGGACGGTCACTTCGGCCCAGGCTACCGGCCGTCCCGTCCTATCCTTTACCCATGTCGCTGCCCAGCGTGGTGGCCGTCCGGGAGGGGTCACCGGCAGCTCGGGCCGGCCTTGCTCCCGGTGACGAGATCGTCTCGATCAACGGTCGGTCGCCGCGCGACGTCATCGAGTACCAGTTCCTCGTCGACCAGGGCGAGCTCGACCTCGAGCTGCGACGCGGCGGCCTGGAGGTGAGCGCCGCCGTCGGCAAGGACGATGGCGAGCCCCTCGGCATCGAGGTCTCCTCGGCGGTGTTCGACCGCGTCCGCACGTGTGACAACCACTGCGAGTTCTGCTTCATCCACCAGCTGCCCAAGGGGATGCGCCCGAGCCTCTACGTGAAGGACGACGACTATCGCCTCTCGTTTCTCTACGGCAATTTCACCACCCTCACCCGGTTCACCGAGGCGGACCTGGAGCGGGTGGTGACCGAGCGGCTCAGCCCGCTCTTCGTGAGCATCCACGCGACCGATCCGGCGGTCCGGGCCCGGATGCTGCGCAACCGGCGCGGCGCCGTCAGCCTCCGGTGGCTGCGAGCGCTGCTCGACCACGGCATCGAGGTCCACGGCCAGGTGGTCGTCTGTCCGGGGATCAACGACGGCCCCGTCCTCCACGACACCATGGGCGGGCTGCTCGACCAGTACCCCGAGCTGACCACGGCCGCCGTCGTCCCCCTGGGAGTGAGCCGGTACTCCGGCGAGGCCGACATGCGGCCCCACACCGCCCAGGAGGCGGCCGCCGTCGTCGACACCGTCGCCGAGTGGCAGCCCGCCTTCATCGAGGCCGTCGGCCGTCGGCTGGTGTTCGCGTCGGACGAGTACCACCTCCTCGCTCGTCGGCCGTTCCCCGAGGCACCGTCCTACGAAGGTTTCCCCCAGCACGAGAACGGTGTCGGCATCGTGCGAGCGTTCGAGCGCGCCTTCTGCGGAGAGGGGGCTGCCATCGGAGTGAGGCCGGGGTTCTTCTCGTGGGTCGACGGTGCGCCCGCCGAGGGCTATCGGGCCCCGCGGACGATGCCGTCGACCGCGACGCCGGGCGACGCGCCCGGAGCTCCGACGGCCATCGTGACCGGCGAGTACGGCGCCGCCGTTCTCGGGCCGCTCGTCGACGAGCTGGGCCGGGGCGACGTGAGGATCGTGCCGGTGCGCAACGAGTTCTTCGGTGGCAACATCGCCGTCGCCGGGCTGATGACCGGTCAGGACGTCGCCACGACGCTGGCCGCCCAGCCCGAGCAGCACCGGTACCTGCTGCCCGACGTCTGCCTGACCGAGGGTCGGTTCCTGGACGGGGTCGTCCCGGCGGATCTCCCCCGCCCGGTGCAGATCGTCCCCACCGACGGCCGATCGCTCCGGCTGGCCCTCGAGGGCTCGTCCGAACGGCCGCTTCGTCGACGGGACGGGTCGACATGAGCCGGTCCGACGCCGTCGCCAGCCCCGCCGGCGGCCCTGCGGCTGGTGCCGCTGGTGGCGACGTCAGGCCGGTGGTCGCCGTCGTCGGTCGACCCAACGTCGGCAAGTCCTCGCTGGTCAATCGCGTCGTCGGAGGGCGGGTTGCCATCGTCGAGCATCGACCAGGCGTGACACGTGACCGGAAGGAGCTCGTCGCCGAGTGGAACGGCCGGCCCTTCACCATGGTGGACACGGGAGGCTGGTTGGGCGGCGCCGACGGGCTCGAGGCACAGGTCAGCGCCCAGGCCGAACGGGCGGTGCGGGTGGCCGATCTGGTCCTGCTCGTCGTCGACGTGACCGTGGGTGTGACCGACGAGGACGAGGCGGTGGCCGCCTTCCTGCGCCGGTCGGGGCGACCGGTCGTGCTGGTGGTCAACAAGGTCGACTCCGACGGCCGCGAGTCCGACGCCTGGGAGTTCGCCCCCCTCGGCCTGGGCGACCCCTGGATGGTCAGCGCGCTCCACGGCCGGGGATCGGGGGAGCTGCTGGACGAGGTGGTCCGGCAGCTTCCCGTCGACCGGGAACCTGCGCCAGCGGCGACGGCGCCGACCGGCACGTCGGTGGCGGTCGTGGGACGACCCAACGTCGGCAAGTCGACCCTCTTCAACCGGCTCATCGGCGACGAGCGGTCGATCACCCACGATCTGCCGGGGACCACCCGCGACACCGTCGACACCGTCGTCGAGACCGATCAGGGCGCCCTGCGTTTCATCGACACCGCCGGCATGAGGCGGAAGTCCCGCGTCGGCGAGGGCGCCGAGTACTACTCGCTCGTGCGCGGCCTGCAGGCCATCGACCGGTCGGACGTGGCGCTCCTGCTCATCGACGCTGCCGAGGGCGTCACCCACCAGGACCAGCGTCTGGCCGAGCGTGTCGACGCCGCAGGAAGCCCCGTCGTGCTGGTGCTCAACAAGTGGGACCTCCTCGACGCCGAGGCCCGGTTGGCAGTGACGGCGGACGTCGGGGATCGGCTGGCCTTCCTCGGCTACGCGCCGGTGATCAAGGCCAGCGCCCGCACCGGCCTCGGGGTGCACCGTCTGCTGCCGGCCCTCGGTCAAGCCATCGAGGCCTACCACCAGCGCGTCTCGACGACCCGGCTCAACCGTGTCGTGCGGGCGGCCCAGGCCGCCCATCCCGCACCGGCGGGGGCGCGCGTCCTGTACGCGGTGCAGGGGGCCAGCGACCCGCCCACCTTCACCCTCTTCGCCAACCGCAGCCTGCCGCCGACGTACCTGCGGTACCTGGAGCGCAAGCTGAGGGAGGACCTCGGTTTCGGGCCGACTCCCCTCAAGCTGCGGGTCAGGAGGCGATCGCGGTGAGCGTCTGGCGGAGCGTCCGCCCACAGTTGCGGCTGCCCGGCGGCGTTAGGGTCGCGCAGTGATCGTCCATCAGCCCGTGCTCATCGCCGTGGCGGTGGCCTGTGGGGTGGCGGCGTACGTCTGGGCCCGCTCCAGTCGCCGCCTTCTGCGGGCCTGCAGACGCATCGAGCGCGACGTCGTCGACCACGACAGCCCCGACGAGGCTCTGATGCTGGCCCGCTCGGCCTTCGACAAGGACCTCCACACCACTGTCCTCTACTCGCTGCTGGGGCTCAGCGCCTTCATCACCGCTTTCCTGCCCCACGCCTGGCTCCAGCTTCCG
>JBPYEZ010000003.1:0-2606 GCA_051984395.1 Acidimicrobiales bacterium
GGCCGGGCCCTCGGGGACGAGGTCGACAGCGACGTCGCCATCATGATGGTCGAGGCCGGGGGGACCGAGAACGCGTGGCGGTACTACGACGACGGCGCGCCGAAGGTCACCGAGGAGGTCATCGCGGCCGGCCTGGAGGCGGCCAAGACCTGGATCCGGGAGTCGATCGTGCTCCAGCGGCAGCTGGTCGCCGAGGCGGGCACGAAGCCGACGATTCCCTACCAGGCCCAGCTCGACTACGGCGACGACGTGTGGACACGGGTCCTGGAGGTGGGGACCGACAGCCTGACCAGCGCCACGTCGATCGTCGGCAAGGCGGAGCGCAACGCCGCTCTCGACGAGGCGGGAGCATCGATCGCCACCGCCCTCGACGAGGAGCTCGCCGGGCGCGAGCGCGAGGTGAAGGCCGCCGTCCGGGCGCTGACCAAGCAGCTGGTCCGCCGGCGCATCGTCGAGGACGGCGTGCGAATCGACGGGCGGGGGCCGGGCGACATCCGGCCACTCAGCGCCGAGGTCGGCGTGATCCCGACCGCCCACGGCTCGGGACTGTTCCAGCGGGGTGAGACCCAGGTCCTCAACGTGACCACCCTCGGCATGCCCCGCATGAACCAGCTGCTCGACACCATCGGGACCGACGAGTCGAAGCGCTACATGTACCACTACAACTTCCCGCCGTTCTCGACGGGCGAGACGGGCTTCATGCGGGGCCCCAAGCGGCGCGAGATCGGCCACGGGCTGCTGGCGGAGCGGGCCCTGCTCCCGGTGGTCCCGTCGGCCGAGGAGTTTCCGTACACGCTGCGGCTGGTGTCGGAGGTGCTGAGCTCGAACGGATCGACCTCGATGGCCTCGGTGTGCGGCTCGACGCTTTCGCTCATGGACGCGGGCGTGCCCATCAAGGCCCCCGTGGCCGGGATCGCCATGGGCCTGGTGCACGCCGAGGGGCGCTACACCACCCTGACGGACATTCTCGGGGCGGAGGACGCCTTCGGCGACATGGACTTCAAGGTGGCGGGCTCGGCCGACGCGGTCACGGCCCTTCAGCTCGACACCAAGATCGACGGGCTGCCGGCGGAGGTGCTGGCCGAGGCGCTGCAGCAGGCGCACGAAGCCAGGCTGACGATTCTGGGCGTGATGGCCGAAGCCATCTCCCGGCCTCGGGCCAGTGTGAACGAGCACGCTCCCAAGATCGTGAGCATCGAGATCCCCCTCGACAAGATCGGCGAGGTCATCGGGCCCAAGGGCAAGGTCATCAACGCCATCCAGCAGGAGACGGGCGCCGACATCAACGTGGACGACGACGGGATGGTGGGGACGGTCACCATCGGGGCCAAGGACGGCGGTGCGGTTGACGAGGCCCGCAAGCGGCTGGGCCTCATCCTCGAGCCGCCGAAGGCCGAGATCGGCGCCGTCTACCCCGGGAAGGTCGTCAACATCACCAAGTTCGGTGCCTTCGTCAACATCCTCCCCGGTCGTGACGGCCTGGTGCACATCTCCAGGCTGGGTCAGGGACGTCGGGTCGAACGGGTCGAGGACGTGGTCGAGCTCGGCCAGTCCCTCGACGTGCGCGTCGACGACATCGATCCCCAGGGCAAGATCTCCCTGTCCCTGGCCGGTGACGACCCCGGTGATGGTGGCGGCCAGCGGCCCGGCGCGAGCGTGGGCTCACGCGACCGGACGGCGTCCGCCGACGGCCCCGAGGGGCGCCGGCGCAGGGACGACGACAGCTCGGGCGGTCGGGGGCGTCCCGCTGACCGGGGCGCCACCACCGATGCCTCCGCCACGGGTGTGTCCACGGACGAGCAGCGCAGTGGCTACGTCTCCTTCGACGAGGATGCGTTCGAGCGCGAGCTCGAGTCCGAGCTGGGTCAGCTCGGGCCAGAGGCCACCGCCTCCGGTGGCGGGCCACGTCGGTCCGAGGGCGGCCGCGGTGGTGGCGGCAGCGGCAGCGGCGGTGGGGGACCCCGGCGCCGCCGCGGCGGCCGGCGCTGACCGGTTGATCCGCACCAGCCAGCTCCCGTGCGGGCTGCGCCTCGTCACCGAGGCCATGCCCGACGTCCGCTCGGTCACCACCGGCTTCTGGGTGGGGACGGGCTCGCGCGACGAGCAGCCAGGCGAGGTCGGCGCCTCCCACTTCCTCGAGCATCTGCTGTTCAAGGGCACGCCCACGCGCACGGCGCGGGCCATCGCCGAGGCGGTCGACGCCGTCGGAGGCGACATGAACGCCTTCACGACCAAGGAGTACACGGCCTTCTATGTGCGCCTGCTGGCCGAGCACCTCGATCTCGGCCTCGACGTGCTGTGCGACATCATGTGGTCACCGGCGCTGCGACCCGACGAGCTCGAGGCCGAGCGCCAGGTGATCCTGGAGGAGATCCTGATGCACGGCGACGAGCCGGCCGACCTCGTCTACGACCGGTTCGCGGCGGCCTTGTTCCCAAGCCACCCGCTCGGTCGGGAGGTGCTGGGAACCCAGGACAGCATCGAGGCCATGGCGACCGGTCACGTGCGGCGGTTCTTCGACCAGCACTACCGGCCGGCCAACATGGTCGTCGCCGCCGCCGGCGCCGTCGACCACGACCAGGTGGCGGCCGGCATCGAGGCCCGGT
>JBPYEZ010000004.1:0-4906 GCA_051984395.1 Acidimicrobiales bacterium
AACGGCGGGGCGACCGTGGTCATCGTGCTGACCGCCGTCCTCGCCCTGGTCCCGCTGGTCGCCGTCATCGCCTACACGGTGGGCAAGGGGCTGAGCTCCATCGACTGGAACTTCCTCTCGACGACCATGCGCGGGGTCGGGCCCCTCGACACCACCGGCGGCATCTACCACTCGATCGTGGGCACGATCGAGGAGGTCCTGATCGCCAGCCTCATCGCCGTCCCGCTCGGGATCCTCGCCGCCGTCTACACCGTCGAGTACGGCAAGGGTCTTCTGGCTGCCGCCGTGCGCTTCTTCATCGACGTCATGGTCGGCATCCCCTCTATCGTGGCCGGGCTGTTCATCTTCTCCTTCTGGGTCCTCGCCCTTCATCAGGGCTTCTCGGGCTTCGCCGCCGGCATGGCGCTGGCCGTGCTGATGCTGCCGGTGGTCGCCCGGGCCTCGGAGGAGATGCTCAAGCTCGTGCCCGCCGAGCTTCGCGAGGCCAGCTATGCCCTCGGCGTCCCCAAGTGGCGCACGGTGCTGTCGATCGTCCTGCCCGTGGCCACTGCGGGCATCACCACGGGAGTGTTGCTCGCCGTGGCCCGGGTGACGGGCGAGACGGCGCCCCTGCTCCTCACGTCCTTCGGGTTCGACTCGGTGAACTACAACCCCTTCCACGGGCCGCAGTCCGCCCTGCCCCTGTTCGTCTTCCAACAGGCGACGTCGCCGTTCAACATCGCAGTCAGCAGAGCCTGGGGCGCCGCCCTCGTGCTCATACTCTTCGTCGTGGTGCTGTCGGTGATCGCACGCCTCGTGACGCGGCGCAACAGTCTCACGTAGAGGGCGGCGACGGCTCGAGCGAGGAGACCCGCTCACCCGGCGAGCAGGTCGGGCACTCCCATCTCGGCCGCCGGCCGACGCAGCTTCGACAGGACCGACTTCTCGATCTGCCGCACCCGCTCACGGGTGAGACCGAGCAGGTCCCCCAGCTCGCCGAGGGTGTGGGGCCGGGATCCGTCCAGGCCGAACCGCAGTCGCAGCACCTCCTGCTCGCGCCCGTCCAGCAGGTCCATCAGCCGGCTCACCACGCCGGGCAGGAGCGACGTGGCCAGCTGGTCGAGGGCGGAAGGAACCGACCCGTCCGCCAGCACGTCGCCCAGCTCCACGTCACTGTCCTGGTGGACGGCGACCGACAGCAAGACGGGCGTGGCCCTGAGCTCGAGCAGCTGGGCGGTGCGCACCTCGTCCAGCCCCGCCTCGGCGCCCAACGTCGAGACCGTGATCGGTGGCCCCGACGAAGCCTCCAGGCGGGCTCGGGCCCATTCGAGCAGGGCCACCTCGTGCTCGACGTGGCTGGGGATCTTCAGCGGCCGGCCGGCACTGGCGGTGGCCCGGGACATGCTGTCGCGGATCCACCAGCCCGCGTAGGTGGAGAAGCGGAAGCCCTTGCGCCAGTCGAACTTCTTCACGGCGTGGATCAGGCCGAGGTTGCCCTCCTGGATGAGATCGAGGAAGGCCACGCCGGGGGGGCGGCGACGCCTGGCCATCGAGACGACGAGACGCAGGTTCGACCGCACGAAGTCCGCCTCCGCCTCCTTGCCTGTGTCGACCGCCGCCTGCAGGCTCCGTCGGCTGGCCGGGCTCGGCGCCCCGTCAGCGAGGGCGGCCGCCGCGCCGGCGCCGGCCTCGATGGCCTGAGCGAGTCGGACCTCGTCCTCCTTGCTGAGGAGCGGATGGCGGCCGACCTCGTCGAGGTACGTGCTCAGCAGGTCGTCCGGTCGCCCGAACCCGTGGTCGAGGTGTTCGCTGGTCGTCGACGCCCGCACCCCACCTCCTCGTCGCCCTCACCGACGCCGGCGTTGACAGTATGAGGTCGACGTGAACCGCGACCGACCGCCAGGTGACACGGGATGCACGGCACCGCGAATCCTTTGCCGTGCCGGGATGGCCCGGCGGCGACGGCGGCGGAAACCGTCCAGCCGGCGCGCCCCTGGATCGCGATCAGGGACTCAGGCAGCCGCCTTGGTGGCCGACGCCTCGTCGACGGCGGCGAACGAGAGGATCTCCCGTCCCGCCTCGGCGGCGATGCGGTCACCCCAGACGTCCTCCGGCGCCAGGTGACGGCGGGCGAACCGCAGGGCGACCAGCGCCTTGCGGATGTCGTAGCCGTCCGAGGGCCGCCCGCCCGGGTCGGTCGTCGCGTCAGGCCGGCCTCCCGGGCCGGACACCGCCTGCTCGAGGAGCAGTGCAGCGGCCGTCGTGCGCGCCAGGAGCCACGAGAGACGACCCGATCGGGCCTCTGCCCGGTCGGCCTCCAGTGTCCCCACCTCGTCGGCGCGAGCGGCCAGGCGCCGGTTTGCCGCCCCCACCAGCTCGCCCACCTCGCCGACCAGGCCGGACGTGCCTCGCACCTGGTCGAGCACGGCATCGACGCGCGCGAGAACGGCCTCGTGGGCCGCGCCCTGGCGCATGGCCCTGAGCACGTCCAGGGTGCAGATGTGCTCGGTGCCCTCCCAGATCGGGTGGCACTGGGCGTCTCGAAGCTGGCGCGTCAGCCCCCAGTCCTCGCAGTAGCCGTTGCCGCCGTGCAGCTCGACGGCGGTGCTCGCCGCCTCCACCCCGAGGCGGGTGACGGCGACCTTGGTGGCCGGAATGAGGATCCGACGAAGGCGGGCGGCGTCCCGTTGCCGGGGAGCAGCGGCGCACTCCATGGCCAGGGCCACCCCGGCCTCGACCTCGACGGCCAGGTCGACGAGCTGCTCCCGCACGAGGGGCAGGTCCACCAGCAGTCGCCCCTTGGCCGACCGATGGTGACACCAGATGGCCGACTCGAGGAACGAGCGCCGAGCGATGCCGAGACCCATGAGGGCGACACCGAAGCGCGACCCGTTGACCATCTCCATCATCCGGTTGAGGCCCCCAGCGTCGGAATCACCCGCCTCACCGGAGCCGCGTCGCGGACGCAGCGCGTAGGCGAGCGCGTCCCGAAACTCGACCTCGCCGGTCGGAACGCTGCGCGTGCCCAGCTTGGGTTTGAGCCGTCGCATCACGATGCGGTTGCGGCTGCCGTCCTCCAGATCCCGCGGAACCAGATAGAGACCCAAGCCCCGCGACCCTTCAGGAGCACCCTCGGGCCGGGCGAGCATGACGATGGCCGCTCCGTCGATATTGGAGCAGAACCACTTCTCCCCGTTGATGAGCACCCTCCCGTCGCCCAGCTCGCGAGCGGTGCAGTGCACGGTGTGGCCGAGGTCGGATCCGCCGTCGCGCTCGGTGAGGAACATCGAGCCGTCCGCTCCCTCGTCCATGTCTCCCGCTCGGAGGCGGGGGAGGAGGGCGTCGACGACCTCGGGAGGGGCGTAGGCCTCGACCAGGCCGGCGACACCGCTGGTCATGCCGATGCTGCACACCAGGCCCGTGTCGGCCTGCGACACCAGGTAGCCGGCCGCCATCCGGACCGCTCCCGGCACGGGACGGCCGCGGGCAGCCTCGTCGGCGGCGAAGCCCCCCGCGTACCCGACGTCCCACAACGCCCGCTTCGACTCGAGCATGGCGGGGTGGTGGACGACGCGATCGACCTCCTGGGCCCACCGGTCGTAGCGCACCAGCTCGGGAGGATGGACGTCGATCGTGTCGGCGTTGGGAGCGATCACGGTGCCGACGACGCGGCCCAGCTCCCCGAGCTTGTCCTCCGACCAGGCCAGGTCCTCCGGCGGGCAGTGGCGTCGAACCTGGGCCCGGAGCTCGGGGTCCAGGGCGTACCAGTCCTGGCCTTGGGACGATTCCAGGGTTGAGTAATCGATCACGACTGTCAGTATGGCAGTCGCTTCGGGACCATACGGTTTCGGCTCATCGGGCTGTCGCGAACCCCGCCGTGCCGCGCCGCGGCCGGCACTGCAGCTGGGATAGGCGCCGACGAGCGACAGGTCCCGTGATCGGGTCACGGCGACGCGGCAATGGGCCGAAGGCAGCCGTCACGTCTTCGGTCGCAATGGAAAGAATGCGACGGAGATGTCGCTGCCGTCGCCGGTTTTCACCCACATTGCAGGTCATGGGATACGCGGTAAACTCCGCGTAAAAGCGACCTGCATTGTGCGGTCGTGCAAACAACTTACGAGAGCGCTGATGACACCACGATCAAACTCGAATCGCTCGACAACGAAGTCGTCCAATAGTCGGCGACCGATGAGCACCCAACACAAGAAGGCGCTGGCCGAGGGTCGCGAGCAGGGTCGTGCCATCCGGCGCTATCTCGACGCCTTGGCGAGACAGCGACCTCGACGGGGCCGCCGTCGCACGGTGGAGAGCGCCAATCGGCAGCTGCGAGAGACTGTCGACCAACTCGCCACCGCCAGGTCGCTCGCACGCGTCGAGCTGTTGCAGCGGAGGATCGACCTCGAGGCGGAGATCGCCTCGTTGGGCGAGAACGGGGGCAGCAGCCTGTCGGAGCTGGAGGCGGGCTTCGTGGCCGCCGCCAAGGAGTACAGCGAGCGCAAGGGCATCACCACCCAGGCCTGGTTGCAGGGCGGCGTCCCGAGGTCGGTGCTTCGACAGGCGGGCCTGGTGACCGCTCGCCGCGGCCCGGCGAAGCGTCCCGCCCCGACGCGGGCGCGCGCTGCGTCGAAGGCGCGGGGGCCCGCCGCGGGCCGGGCAGGTGCCGCGTCGAAGACGCGCCGTCCTTCCGCCCGCAAGACGACCACCGGCCGTCGGCGGTCGACGGCCAAGGTCAGCCGGAAGACGGCGTCCCGCGGAAGCCGGTCGACGGTCGCGAAGCGATCCGGTCGCTGACGAGGCGATCGCGCTTCGGTCTCAGCGCTCGGGCCATCCGGCGCCGGGCAGAGCTTCGCCGCCGAGCGGCGCGACCGGAGTGCCCGGCCCGTAGACCTGAGGTGCGCCGGTCTCGTCCTTGAAGACGATCTCCTCG
>JBPYEZ010000005.1:0-30660 GCA_051984395.1 Acidimicrobiales bacterium
AGCTGGGCACCGTGGCGGATCTCCAGAAGCTCATGGCCCGGGCAGGGGAGCTCGGGATGGAGATCGCCCTCGACTACGCGCTCCAGTGCTCGCCGGACCACCCGTGGGTCCGCGAGCACCCGGAGTGGTTCCACCACCGGCCCGACGGCTCCATCGCCTACGCCGAGAACCCGCCGAAGAAGTACCAGGACATCTACCCCATCAACTTCTGGCCCGCCTCGGAAGCCGACCGCTGGGCACTGTGGGAGGCGTGCCGGGGCATCATCGAGCACTGGACCGAGGTGGGGATACGGATCTTCCGGGTCGACAACCCGCACACCAAGCCGATGGCGCTGTGGGAGTGGCTCATCCCGACCGTCAAGGCCAGCCATCCCGACGTGATCTTCCTCGCCGAGGCCTTCACTCGGCCCAAGGTCATGGCCAAGCTGGCCGAGGTCGGCTTCTCCCAGAGCTACACCTACTTCACCTGGCGGAACGACGCCCGGGAGCTCACCGACTACCTCGAGGAGCTCACGGCCGGCCCGGTAGCGGACTACATGCGGCCGAGCTTCTGGCCCAACACACCCGACATCCTCGCCGGCCCCCTTCGCCGGGGCCCGCCCGCCGCCTTCAAGATGCGGCTGGTGCTGGCGGCGACAATGGTCCCGTCCTACGGCATCTACAGCGGCTACGAGCTGTTCGAGAACGAGCCCGCCTCCGACACCAACGAGGAGTACAGCCGCTCGGAGAAGTACGAGATCAAGCGGCGGGACTGGTCGCGGCGCGACTCTCTGGCGCCGTGGATCGGGTTGCTCAACTCGATCCGCCGCCGCCACCCGGCGTTCTGGTGGTTGCGCAACCTGACGTTCCACCACAGCACCAACAGCCGGATCCTCGCCTACTCCAAGCACACCGAGGATCGAAGCGACGTCGTGCTCATCGTGGTGAACCTCGACCCCGGGACGACCCACGAGTCCACCCTGGGGCTCGACCTGGGAACGCTGGGTGTCCCCCAGGACGCGCTGTTCGAGGTGGTGGACGAGCTGACCGGCAAGGTCTTCGGGTGGAGCGGCCCGAACCCCTATGTCCGACTCGACCCGAGCCAGGAGCCGGCTCACGTGCTCCATCTGCGGAGGCGCCGGTGAGCTCATCACGCCGACGCGGCCGCCCCGGCGCGGGCGGCCCGCGACGGTCACGCCTGGCCGACGATCCGCGCTGGTTCCAGAAGGCCGTCTTCTACGAGGTGGTACCACGCGGCTTCTACGACGCCAACGCCGACGGGACGGGCGACCTGTCGGGGATCGTGGAGAAGCTCGACTATCTGAGCTGGTTGGGTGTCGACTGCATCTGGCTGCTGCCCTTCTATCAGTCGCCGCTGCGTGACGGTGGGTACGACATCAGCGACTTCTTCACCATCCACCCTGACTACGGCGACCTCGGCGACGCCGTCCACCTGGTCGAGCAGGCGCACCGGCGGGGCCTGCGGATCATCGCCGATCTGGTCATGAACGACACCAGCGATCAGCATCCCTGGTTCGTCGAGTCCCGCCGGGACCGCACCAACGACAGGGCGGGGTGGTACGTCTGGAGCGACGACGACCAGATCTATCCGGAAGCCCGGGTGATCTTCGTCGACACCGAGAAGTCGAACTGGACCTGGGACCCCCAGCGGCAGCAGTACTACTGGCACCGGTTCTTCTCCCACCAGCCCGACCTCAACTACGACAGCCCCGAGGTGGCCGACACCATGCTCGACGTGGTGCGGTTCTGGCTGGACATCGGCCTCGACGGCTTCCGGCTCGACGCCGTCCCGTACCTGTACGAGCGCGACGGCACCAACTGTGAGAACCTCGCCGCGACCCATGGGTACCTGAAACGGCTGCGCAAGGAGATCGATGCCAGCCACCCCAACAAGGTTCTCCTGGCCGAGGCCAACCAGTGGCCCGCCGACGTCGTCGACTACTTCGGCAACGGCGACGAGTGCCACATGTGCTTCCACTTTCCGGTCATGCCCCGGATGTTCATGTCCGTGCGGCGGGAGCAGCGCTTCCCGATGACCGAGATACTGGCCCAGACGCCGGACATCCCCGATGGGTGTCAGTGGGGAATCTTCCTGCGCAATCATGACGAGCTGACCCTGGAGATGGTGACCGACGAGGAACGCGACTACATGTACGGGGAGTACGCCAAGGACCCCCGCATGAAGCGCAACATCGGCATCGGTCGGCGGCTGGCCCCCCTGGTCGACAACGACCGCCGGCTGGCGGAGCTCATGCACGCCATGCTCTTCTCGATGCCCGGCAGCCCGATCCTGTACTACGGGGACGAGCTGATGATGGGCGACAACATCTACCTGGGCGATCGGGACGCCGTCCGCACGCCGATGCAGTGGACGCCCGACCGCAATGCCGGCTTCAGCCGGGCCGATTTCGCCCAGCTGTACCTGCCTCCCCTCATGGACCCGGTGTACGGGTACCAGGCCATCAACATCGAGGCAGGCATGCGAAACCCGAGCTCGTTCCTGCACTGGCTGCGCCGCCTGCTCGAGGTGCGCAAGCAGCACTCGCTCTTCGGGACCGGAGCCTTCGAGATCCTGCCGGCCGAGAACCCCTCGGTCCTCGCCTACGTGCGGACCCCCCGAGAAGACCTCGACGAGCAGAGTGAGACAGCCGAGCGCGCGGGGGCGGAGACGGTTCTCTGCGTGCACAACCTCAGCCGCTTCGCCCAGCCCGCCGAGCTGGCCCTGGGGCGCTGGGAAGGGAGGATCCCCATGGAGATGCTCGGCCGAGTTCCGTTTCCGAGGGTCGGGGCCCTGCCCTACTTCGTCACCCTCGGTCCCTACGGCTTCTACTGGTTCGACCTCATCGACTCTGGCGCACAGGAGCAGACGTGACCAGCCCCGGCTCGACCGAGGTCGAGGTGCTGACCAGCTACCTGGGGCCCTTCTTCGAGCGGCAGCGGTGGTTCGCCAGGAGCGAGCAGGAGGTGGGCGCGCCCGCGATCGTCGAGGCCGAGGTGATCCGTGCCGGCCGACCCCGTGTCACCGACCTGGTCGTAGAGGCGGGCGGCGCCACCTATCACGCGCTGGTGGGGGTGCGACAGGAGCAGGAGGCCCTCGGCATCCTGCGCGGACAGGAGCACGCCATCCTCGGGCCGCTCGAGGACGACGATGGACCCGCGCTCGCCTACGACGCACTGGCCGACCCCGAGCTCGCCCTCGACCTGCTCGAGATCGTCTCGGGTGGCAAGCAGCGGGCCACCCGGGTGCGGTCCGTGGGGGCCGAGCAGTCGAACACCTCGATGGTCTACGACGACCGGCTGATCATGAAGGTGTTCCGCCGCCTCCAATCCGGCCCGAACCCCGACGTCGAGGTCACGCTCGCCCTCGACGACGTGGGCTTCAACCACGTCGCCGCGCCGGTGGCGGTCTGGCGCCGCGACCCGTGGGACCTCGCGCTGGTCCAGGAGTACCTCGCCGGCGGCAGCGAGGGATGGGCGTTGGCCCTCACGTCGCTGCGCGACCTCTACGCCTCCGACCCTGCCATAGCGCCGGAGGCGGCGGGCGGCGACTTCGGCGACGAGGCCCGGCGCCTCGGGGAGATGACGGCCAAGCTGCACCTCGCTCTGGCCGAGGCGTTCGGACGGCACCCGGCCGAGCCGGCGGACTGGGCACGATCCATCCGGGCGCAACTGGACGCGGTGCCCGCGTCCGAAGAGGTGCCTGGTCTGGCGGTGGATCCGATCCTCGACGGGCTGCTCGCCGTGGACGACCCCGGGGTCGCCATCCGGGTCCACGGCGACTACCACCTCGGCCAGGTCATGCGGGGCGAGGTGGGTTGGTACGTGCTCGACTTCGAGGGTGAGCCGGCCCGGTCGCTGGCGGAGCGGCGCCAGCTGCGCTCCCCGCTCAGGGACGTGGCCGGGATGCTGCGGTCGTTCCAGTACGCCGCGGCTCTGGCGGCCGAGGAGCGCGGCCCCGCCGGTCAGGCGGACGTGGCGGACCTGGCCGCGGCGTGGGAGCAGCGCAACCGGCAGGCGTTTCTCGACGGCTACCGCTCGGCCGGACAGCTGAGCGAGCTGGTGCCGGACGGAGCCGACTTCGAGGCGGTGCTGGCTGCCTTCGAGCTGGAGAAGGCCGCCTACGAGCTCTGCTACGAGCTTGCCTACCGGCCGGCGTGGGCGCACATTCCCCGTGACGCCCTTCAGCGCCTCGTGGGTAGGACGGCTTCGTGACCGACACTGCCGACATCGACCGCCTGCTGAGCGGCGAGCACGCCGATCCGCACCGGATCCTGGGGCCGCACGGTTCGACGATCCTGGCCCTGCGGCCCGACGCCACCGCGGTCCGGCTGGTGCTGCACGACGGCCGGACGATCGACATGAGGAGGCTCCGCCCCGGGGGCGTGTACGCCGCCGATCGTCGCGAGGTCGACGGCTATGTCATCGAGGCCGACTTCGAGAGTGGCCCGACCGTGCGCTACGACGACCCGTACCGGTTCTGGCCGACCCTGGGGGAGATGGACCTTCATCTGCTCGGGGAGGGACACCATCACCGGCTCTGGGAGGTGCTGGGCGCCCGCCGCCGCGAGCATCAGGGGGTCTGGGGCACGGCGTTCGCGGTGTGGGCGCCTGCCGCCCGGTCAGTGCGGGTCGTCGGCGACTTCAATGGTTGGGATGGTCGTGTCCATCCGATGCGCTCGTTGGGGTCCTCCGGTGTGTGGGAGCTGTTCGTCCCCGGCGTCGAAGCCGGGTCGCGCTACAAGTACGAGATCCTCACCGCCGATCGACAGCTGCGGCTGAAGGCCGATCCGATGGCCAGGCAGGCCGAGGTCCCGCCGGCCACGGCCAGCGTGGTGCCCGATCCGCAGGCTTTCGCGTGGTCCGACGGAGACTGGATGCAGGCCCGGGCGGCGTCGGGCTGGCACGACCGGCCCCTCTCGATCTACGAGATGCACGCCGGCTCGTGGCGACGCCGGCCCGACGAGGAGCCCCTGAGCTACGTCGACCTGGCCGCCGAGCTCCCTCGCTATCTGCTCGACATGGGCTTCACCCACGTCGAGCTCATGCCGCTGGCGGAGCACCCCTTCGGAGGGTCATGGGGCTACCAGGTCTCCTCGTACTACGCCCCGACCGGGCGGTACGGCGGCCCCGATGGGCTCAAGGCGCTCATCGACGCGCTGCACGGCGCCGGCATAGGGGTGATCGTCGACTGGGTTCCGGCCCACTTCCCCCGCGACGATTGGGCGCTGGCCCGCTTCGACGGGAGCGCCGTGTACGAGCACGCCGACCCCCGTCGGGGGAGCCACCCGGACTGGGGCACGCTGGTGTTCAACCTCGGGCGCGACGAGGTTCGCAACTTCCTGGTCGCCAACGCCCTGTACTGGCTCGAGGAGTTCCACGTCGACGCCCTGCGCGTCGACGCCGTGGCGTCCATGCTCTACCTGGACTACTCGCGGCAGGAAGGCGAGTGGGTGCCCAATGTCGACGGCGGACGCGAGGACCTCGAGGCGGTCAGCTTCCTCAAGGAGATGAACGAGGTCGTGCACGCTGCGCACCCGGGCGTGACGACCATCGCCGAGGAGTCGACGGCGTGGCCGGGCGTGTCCCGCCCGACCTATGTGGGCGGGCTCGGTTTCGGGCTCAAGTGGAACATGGGCTGGATGCACGACACCCTCGACTACTTCGCCAACGAGCCGATCCACCGTCGCTATCACCACGACCAGCTGACGTTCGGCCTCGTCTACGCGTTCAGCGAGAACTTCGTCCTGCCCCTCTCTCACGACGAGGTGGTGCACGGCAAGGGCTCGTTGGTCCGCAAGATGCCCGGCGACCACTGGCAGCAGCTGGCCAACCTCCGCGCCCTGCTGGCATGGATGTGGGCCCATCCGGGCAAGCAGCTGCTGTTCATGGGGGGCGAGCTGGCCCAGGAGCGGGAGTGGTCCCACGACACCAGCCTCGACTGGCACCTGCTGGACGACCCCGGTCACCGCGGGGTGCAGGAGATGGTCAGGACGATCAACCGGGCCTACGCCGAGCTGCCCGCTCTGTGGACTCAGGACTTCACCAGCGAGGGGTTCCGCTGGATCGACGCCAGCGACGTGGACAGCAACGTCCTGTCGTTCGCGCGTCTACCAGGTGGCGATCAGGCGGACGCGGGCGCGGTCGTGTGTGTGGCCAACCTGTCCCCGGTTCCCCGCCACGGCTACCGCGTCGGGCTCCCGCTGGGGGGCGAGTGGCGAGAGGTGGTCAACACCGACGCCACGCAGTTCGGCGGCAGCGGCGTGGGAAATGGTGGGAGCGTGCTGGCCCGCGACACCAGCTGGCACGGCCTCGACCACTCGGCGGAGCTGAGCCTTCCTCCGCTGGGTGTCCTGTGGCTGTCGGGCCCCGTCAGCGAGCCGGAACGGTGAGCCGGAGCTCCTCGGCTGCCAGCTCGGGAGCGACGACATTGATGAACACGCCCGTGCCCAGCTCGAACCCCGCCTGGGTCGTGAGCTTGGGCCAGATGTGGATGTGCCAGTGGTAGGTGCCCGACAGCCGGTACGGCGCCGAGTGGAAGGCCACGTTGTAGGCGACGTCGCCGAGCCTGTCCCGCAGCTGGGCGACGGCGGCCCGTAGCGCTTGGCCGGCGGCGGCCAGGTCGGGCGGAGAGCTGCGGTGCAGATGCGGTCCGTGGGTACGGGGCACCACGAGCATCTCGAAGGGCACTCCGCTCCAGAACGGGCAGAAGACGACCACCCGCTCGTCAGCCAGCACCAACCGGTGCCCGGCCTCCTCCTCGGCGTTGAGCGCCGTGCACAGCAGGCAGCTGCCGGCGAAGCGGGCGAAGCCTGCCAGCTCGTCGACCAGCTCGCGAGGGACGAACGACATCCCGAGCAGCTGGCCGTGGGGATGCTCGATCGAAGCTCCCGCCTCGCGACCGGAGTTGACGATGGCCTGGCTGTAACGGAGGCCGGGGGTGTTGGCGTGCTCCTCGATCCGGTCGCGAATGGCGGCCATCACCAGGTTCGTCTGCGAGTCGCTGAGGTCGGCGAGGGCGGCGTCGTGCTTGGGCGAGAAGACGAGCACCTCGTGGATCCCGCTGGCGGGGGCCTGGGTGAAGGTCGGCCCGAGGTGGCTCACGACCATGGGGGCGTCGCCGTCGAAGGCGGGATACAGGTTCGGGACGACCCGCACCAGCCAGTTGCCCGTCGACCCGTAGGTCTCGAGGGCCGGAGGAGTGGCCTCCTCGTGCCCGGGGCAGAACGGGCAGGGGCGGGAGGTGTCGGCCTCGACCGACAGGGCCCGAGGAGCGAAGGCGGCCGGCCGGTCGAACCGGCCGCCGCTGATCGACACCCAGCGTCCCGTCATCGGATCGAGGCGCAGCTGGCTCATGGACGCCCCGCAGAGATCACGATCTCTCACGGTAGCGCCGGCGCGCGGCATCGCGGGGGCAGGAGCCGAGCACCGTGACGCGCGCCACGTTGTTGGTGCTCCACGTGCTGAGCGCAGTGGTCGGCTTCGGGGCCATCTTCCTCACCGGCATCTACGCCGGACTGGGTCGTCGGCGTGCCAGCGAGGCCGTCCGTCGCTACTTCGCTCCGGGTCCCAACTGGGCGGCTCGCGCCGTGTACCTCGTGCCCGTCCTGGGGGTCGCGCTCGTCGAGACCAGCCACGGGACAGACCGCTTCGCCCAGCCCTGGATCTGGATCTCGATCGTGCTGTGGGTGCTCGCCGCCGGCCTTGCCCACGCCGTCGTGTGGCCGGGCGAGCGCCGGATCCAGGTGCTCGTCCTCGAGATCCTGGCCGGGCGGACCGGGGCCCGCCGGCCCGAGCTCGACCGGGCCTGTCGCCGGGTGGAGCGGGCGGCTGTGGCCATAGACGTCGCCTTCGTGGCGACCCTGGTGCTGATGGTGGCCAAGCCCGGAGGCGGAGGTTGATCGAGGTGGGGCGGCGAACAGTAGGGAATGGGCAGTTCCCCCGGGCGGGCCTTCGGGGCCGGTCCCGGACGCGGAGGCGCCGACGCTCTCTCCTCTGGGCCGGCCTCCTTCGCCGGCCCCGGACGACGAGGCGCCAGCACCCCTTCCACTGATCCGGCCCTCCGAGCCGCCGTCGGACCACGAGCGCCGTCGGTGGTCGGCGTGCTCGCGGTCCTCAGCGTGGCCCTGGCCGTCAGCGGCCTCGGCGCCGCCGTCCGCGCCTCTGCCCACGATGCTCGGGTGCAGGCGGTGGCGTCGGCCTCGATCTCGAGCTCGAGCGGACGCGGCCTGCTGCCGGCCGTGCCGCCCCACCCCTCCCAGTCGCAGCGGTCGGCGCCGTCCAAGACGACGCCCGCGCCCCCGCCGCCACCACCGGCCCCGGCGGCCGTACCACCCCCGCCGCCGGGCCCGAGCCCCGTGGCCCAGACGACGCTGCCGCTGGTCGACACCAGCCGCCGGGCGGGGTTGGGCCCGCGGGTGCTCACGACGTCGGTGTGGTACCCGTCGGCGCCCGCGGGACCGTTCCCCCTCATCGTGTTCGCCCACGGCTACAACACCACGCCAGCTGCCTATGCCGGGCTGCTGCAGGCGTGGGCGCGGGCGGGCTACGTGGTGGCCGCACCGACCTTCCCGCTCACCAACCCGGCGGCACCGGGGGGGCCCAATGAAGGCGATGTCGTGAACCAGCCGGCGGATGTCCGGTTCGTGATCGACCAGCTGCTGTGGGCGGACGCCAAGCCGGGCCCGCTCGGCGGGCGCATCGACCCGCACAAGGTCGGCGTGGCCGGCCACTCCGACGGCGCCATCACGGCGGCGGAGGTGGCCTACAACACCTGTTGTCGCGACCCTCGCATCTCGGCCGCCGTCGTCATGGCCGGCGCGGCCATCGGCGTCCCGGGGGGCTCCTACTTCCCGCCCGGCAGCGCCCCGATGCTCGCCATCCAGGGTGACGCCGACCACTCGAACAACCCGATGAACAGCCTGGGGCTCTACGTCGCCGACGGTGGAGGCCCGAAGTTCCTCCTCGACCTTCCCGGCGCCAGCCACGAGGGCCCGTTCATGGACGGGGGGCCGGCCGCCGACGTGGTCCAGGCGGCGTCGATCGACTTCTTCGATCGCTACCTGGAGAGCGGCCCGACGAGCCGGCTGCTGCACGACGCATCGGTCCCTGGAGTCGCGTCGATCGTGGCCCCACCCGGCCAGAACTGAGAGACCTTCGGCCTACGCTGGGGGCGATGGCCGCCTACCTCGACCACGCCGCCACCACCCCGATGCGACCCGAGGCGGTGGCCGCCATGCTGCCGTTCCTGACCGAGCACTTCGGCAACCCCTCCGGCGCGCATGCCGTGGCGCGCGCCGCGCGTGGGGCGATGGACGACGCCCGCGAGAGCGTCGCCGCCGACCTCGGGGCCGAGCCCGGCGAGGTCGTGTTCACCGGCAGCGGCACCGAAGCGGACAATCTGGCCCTCATCGGGGTCCAGGGGCGCCGCGGGGGCACGGTCGTGTGCACCGCCGTCGAGCACCACGCCGTGCTCGAGACGTGCCGGGCCGCCGGAGGACGGGTGGTCCCGGTCCGTCCCGACGGCGAGGTCGATCTCGACGCGCTGGCCGATGCCATGGACCCCGCCGTCTCCGTCGTCTCGGTCATGCTGGCCAACAACGAGGTGGGCACCGTGCAGCCGCTCGGCGACGTCGTGTCGCTGGTGCGCCAGCGGGCACCTGGCGCTCTGGTCCACACCGACGCCGTACAGGCGGTCCCCTGGCTGGACGTCGCCACGCTGGCGGCCGAGGCCGACCTCGTCGCCGTGAGCGCCCACAAGTTCGGTGGACCCAAGGGCGTCGGCGCCCTGGTCGTGCGACAGGGTGGGCTGCTCGACCCGATCATCCACGGTGGCGGCCAGGAGCGCGACCGCCGCAGCGGCACCCACAACGTCGGCGGCATCGTGGCCATGGCCGCAGCGCTGCGGGTGACGGTGACGACGCGACAGCAGGTCGTCACGTCCGTGGGTCGGCTGCGCGACCGCCTGGCGGACGGGCTGCTGGCGGCCGTACCGGACGCCATCGAGACGGGGCCGAGACAGGCGAAGGGGGCCGGCAACTGTCACCTCCGCTTCCCCGGCGTGGAGAGCGAGGCGCTCCTGGTGCTGCTCGACGAGGCTGGCGTGTGTGCCTCGGCCGGATCGGCCTGCGCCAGTGGCGCCATGGAGCCCAGTCACGTGCTCCTGGCCATGGGTGTCAGCGCCGACGAGGCCAACTCCAGCCTCCGGCTGTCCCTCGGCGCCGGCTCGACCGGGGAGGACGTGGACCGGGCCCTCGAGGTGGTCCCCAAGGCCGTCGCCCACCTGCGAGGCTGACGGCGGTGCGGGTCCTGGTGGCGATGTCGGGCGGAGTCGACTCGTCGATGGCCGCGGCGCTGCTGGTCGAGGGCGGCCACGACGTGGTGGGCGCCACCATGAAGCTCTGGGGCGGACCCGCCGATACAGGATGCTGCTCGGTGGACGACGTCGAGGACGCCCGCCGAGTCGCTGCCCAGCTCGGGATCGTGCACCGGGTGTTCAACTTCAGCGACGACTTCGAGGCCCGGGTGGTGGATCCGTACGTGGCCGCCCACGCCGCGGGCGCCACACCCAATCCGTGCATCGAGTGCAACCGGCATCTCAAGTTCCGCCGCTTCCTCGACCGCGCCGTCAAGCTGGGCTTCGACGCCGTGGCCACCGGTCACCACGCGCGCGTGGTGGCCGAGCGGGGGCGGTGGCAGCTGCGCCGCGGTGCCGACCGGGCCAAGGACCAGTCCTACGTGCTGTCGGTGCTGGGCCAGGACCAGCTGGGACGCACCCTGCTGCCCGTCGGTCATCTGACCAAGGCCGACGTCCGGGCGCGGGCGGCCGAGCTGGGGCTGCGAACGGCGGCCAAGCCGGACAGCCAGGAGGTGTGCTTCATCTCCACCGGCGGCGGTCGGGCCGCGTTCCTCGGCGACCGGGTGCCGTTGCACGCCGGCCGGGTCGTCGATGCCGCGTCGGGGGCCGAGGTCGGATCGGTCGACGCCGTGGAGCTGGTGACGGTGGGCCAGCGGCGTGGTCTGGGCGGCGGTGCCACGGGCGGCCGGAGCCGCCGCTACGCGCTGAGCGTCGACACCGCGGCGGCGACGGTGCTCGTCGGGTCGTACCCCGACCTGCTCACGGACCGTACCGAGCTGCGCGACCTCAGCTGGGTCGACCGGGCGGCAGCGCCGGGTCGCGAGGTGCTGGCCCAGGTCAGTGCCCATGCCCAGGCGGTGCCCGCCACCTTCGATGGCGACGGGCTGAGTTGGTCGGCGCCCCAGCGTCGCGTCGCACCGGACCAGACGGTCGCCCTCTACGACGGTGATGCGGTGGTGGGCTCGGGACTGGCGCGGTAGACGACGATGAGCACCGATCGGCACGCCGTCCCGGACCACGCCGCCAGGGTCGACGAGCTGCGGCGGCTCGTCGAGCACCACAATCACCGCTACCACGTCCTCGACGATCCCGAGATCAGCGACGCCGACTACGACGCCCTGGTCCGGGAGCTACGAGACCTGGAGGACGCCTATCCCGAGCTGGCGGCGGCGACGTCGCCGACCCGCACCGTGGGCGCACCTCCGTCGCCACTTTTTGCGCCGGTGCGCCACCGGTTGCCCATGATGAGCCTCGACAACGCCTTCTCCTTCGAGGAGCTGGTGGCGTGGGGCAAGCGCATGGAGCGCATCATCAGCGGCGACGTGACCTTCGCCTGCGAGCTGAAGATCGACGGTCTCGCCATCTCGATCCTGTACGAGAACGGCCGGTACACCCGGGCGGCGACGAGAGGCGACGGCGAGACGGGCGAGGATGTCACCGCCAACGTGGCCACCGTGGGGGTGATCCCCGAGCGCCTCGACCTCGACCGTCGCAGCTGCCCGGCGGTGCTGGAGGTCAGGGGCGAGCTGTACATGCCCCTGTCCGCCTTCGAGGAGCTCAACCGGCGCCAGGCCGAGTCGGGCGGGCGTCTGTTCGCCAACCCCCGCAACTCGGCGGCCGGCTCGCTGCGCCAGAAGGACCCGAAGGTCACGGCCAGCCGGGAGCTCTCCTTCTGGGCCTATCAGCTCGGCGCTCGAGAGGGAGGACCGCGGTTCACCCGTCACTCCGAGTCTCTGGACTTCCTCCGGCGGGCCGGACTGCCCGTGAACCCGGAGGTCAAGGTGTTGGCGAACCTCGAGGAGGTCTTCGCCTTCTCGGGGGAGTGGGAGCAGCACCGCCACAATCTCGACTACGAGATCGACGGGGTGGTCGTCAAGGTCGACGAGCTGCACCACCAGCAGGAGCTGGGGTTCACCTCGCGTGCTCCCCGCTGGGCGCTCGCCTACAAGTTCCCCCCCGAAGAGCGCAGCACCAAGCTGCTCGACATCATGGTCTCGATCGGCAAGAGCGGCAAGGCCACGCCGTTCGCCAAGCTCGAGCCGGTGGTCGTCGGTGGCTCGACCGTGGGTCTGGCGACGTTGCACAACGAGGACCAGGTCGCCGTCAAGGACGTGCGCCCCGGCGATACCGTGATGGTGCGCAAGGCGGGCGACGTCATCCCCGAGGTCGTCGGCCCGGTCGTGTCGCTGCGCCCGAAGGGGCTGGCGGCATGGCGCTTCCCCGACACCTGTCCGGCGTGTGGTCGCCCGCTGTCTCGCCTGGAGGGAGAGAGCGACACCTTCTGCACCAACGCCGAATGCCCGGCACAGCGCGTCCAACGCATCGCCCACTTCGCGTCCCGCTCCGGGATGGACATCGAAGGCCTCGGGGAGCAACGGGTGTCGCTGTTCGTCGAGCTCGGCCTGCTCGAGGACGCGGGTGACATCTACTCGCTGCCCGCCGAGCCGCTCCTCGGCCTGGAGGGCTTCGGCCAGCAGTCGGTCGCCAACCTCATGGGCGCCATCGAAGAGTCCAAGGCGAGACCGCTCGACCGGCTGCTCGTGGCCCTCAGCATCCGGCATCTGGGCGACACCGGCTCGGTGGCCCTGGCCCGAGCCATGGGTCACCTGGACCGCATCATGGCCGCCTCGCCCGAGGAGCTGGCGGCGGTGGACGGGGTGGGACCCAAGATCGCCGCCAGTGTCCACCAGTTCCTGGCCCTGCCGGCCAATCGGGTCGTGATCGACAAGCTGCGGGCGGCGGGCGTCAACCTCGAGGGCCCCGCCGCTCCGTCGGTGGCCCAGAGCCTCACCGGCCAGTCGGTGGTCGTCACGGGCACCCTGGAGGGGTGGTCCCGGGAGGAAGCCGAGGCCGCCATCAAGGCCCGGGGGGGCAAGGCACCGGGGAGCGTGTCGAAGCGGACCACGGCCCTGGTGCTCGGAGAGGCTCCGGGCGCGTCCAAGCTCGCCCAGGCTCGGGACCTCGGCATCCCGATCCTGGACGAGCCCGCCTTCGCCCGGCTCCTCGAGACCGGCGAGCTGCCGTAGCGGCGATCAGTCGGCTCGAGCTCGGTCTCGAGCCCGCCAGCCCGGTGACCAGCCGGATCGCCCGCCTGGATCGAGCCCGGGTGTCATCCGGGTGCCCGGCCACGGGGGATACCCTGTCGTCGGTGTCGACGCCTCGCCTCGCCGACCGCGTGGGCCGCGTCCTCGGCGACCGGTTCCGCCTCGTCTCGCCCATCGGAAGCGGGGCATCGGCGCACGTCTTCCTCGCCCACGACGTGGTGCTGGGTCGACGCGTGGCGGTGAAGGTGCTGCACCCGGCGCTGGCCGGCGACCTGCCCTTCCTGCGTCGGTTCCGAGCCGAGGCCCAGGCGGCGGCCGCGCTCAACCACCCTCACATCACACAGATCTTCGACTGGGGCGAGGACGACGACGGGCCCTATCTCGTGCTCGAGTACCTGGGAGGGGGGAGCCTGCGAGACCTGCTCGACGCCGGGCACCGGTTGAGCCCCGCGCAGGCGGCCGCGGTCGGTGCCCAGGCCGCTGACGCGCTCGACTATGCCCATCGGAGGGGCCTCGTTCATCGCGACGTCAAGCCGGCCAACTTCTTGTTCGAGGAGGAGGGACGACTGCGCGTCGCCGACTTCGGTCTCGCCCGTGCCCTGAGCGAGGCGGCCTGGACCGAGCCCATCGGGGCGATGCTCGGCACGGCCCGCTACGCCTCCCCAGAACAGGTGGAGGGGCACCGCGTGGACGGGCGGGCCGACGTCTACGCGTTGTCGCTGGTGCTCATCGAGGTCGTCACCGGTCAGGTTCCGTTCGCGGCCGACACCACCATCGCCACGCTCATGGCCCGAGTCGGCGCGTCAGTGCGGGCGCCCACCGCCCTCGGGCCGCTCGGGCCCGTGCTCGAGCAGGCCGCCGCTGCTGATCCGGGGGCGCGGATCGACGCCCGTGAGCTGGCCCTGCGACTCGGTGAGCTCTCCTCTCAGCTGCCACCGCCCGCCCGTCTGCCCCTCGCCCCGCCGGGCTCCGGCGCCGCCGTTCAGGACGCCGCCTTCGCCGCCGACACCGACCTCGGCGTGACCAACCTGGGGGCGACGAGTCCAGGTGCGGCGCCGGTCACCGCCCCCCCTGCAGCTCCTGCCAGGACGCCCGAGACCGGTCCTCGTTCCCGCCGGCGCCGGCGGTGGCCGTTCGTGGTCCTGGCTGTCGTGGCCCTCCTCGGGGGCGCGGCAGCGGCCGTTCTGACCACCGGCGTGCTCGGTCGCGGGCCCACCAGCCACGCCGTCCCGTCCCTCGCCGGGGCCAACCAGGCGACGGCGGCGCGCCTGTTGACCAGGGCTGGGCTGCAGCCGCGGTTCACCGTCACCGCCAGCGAGGACGTGCCCGCCGGGACCGTGGTGAGCTGGGTCCCGAGCCAGGGCCTGCACCGGCAGGGGACCGTCGTGACAGTGGTCCTCTCCACCGGGCCGGCACCACGCGTGCTCCCCGACCTGACCGGCGCGGCGTACCCCGACGCCGCGGCGAAGCTCCAGAGCCTCCGGCTGGTACCGGCCCGGCAGAACGCCTTCAGTGACACCGTGGCCCAGGGGAACGTCATCTCCAGCGCGCCGGGACCCGGGGCGTCGGTCGGGAGGGACAGCACGGTCACCCTGGTCGTCTCCGCCGGTCCCGACCTGGTCACCGTGCCGAACGTGCTGGGAGCCGGCGTCGGCGATGCCACCAGGTCGCTGCAGGACGCCGGGCTCAAGGTGGCCAACGTCTTCGGCTTCTCCAGCGGACGCGTGTTCTTCGCCAGCCCCCCGCCGGGGAGTCGCGTCCACCGCGGCTCGAGCGTGAATCTCTACACCATCTGAGCCACCCTCCGTTTGACCCCCGCCGGGCGGGCTGACAACGTGCGAGGCGTCTCTTGCAGGACCCAGAGGCCGGCCCGGCAGGCCGGCCCCGAGAAAGGGAAGGTTGCGACATGGGTGCGCTCGACGGACGGGTGGCCATCATCACCGGGGCAGGCCGGGGCATCGGACGCGAGCACTCGCTGCTGTTCGCCCAGGAGGGCGCCAAGGTGGTCGTGAACGACCTCGGTGGCGCCATCGACGGCTCCGGTGACGACCGGAGCCCAGCCCAGCAGGTGGTGGACGAGATCAAGGCCGCTGGTGGCGAGGCGGTGGCCAGCACCGACAACGTGGCCGACTGGGATGGCGGCCGGCGGCTGATCAACACCGCCGTCGAGGCGTTCGGTGACGTCAACGTGCTCATCAACAACGCGGGCATCCTCCGGGACCGGATGTTGGTGAGCATGGAGGAGTCCGAGTGGGACTCGGTCATCCACGTCCACCTGAAGGGTCATTTCGTCCCGACGCACTGGGCCGCCAACCACTGGCGGGAGCAGTCCAAGGCGGGGAAGGAAGTCGACGCCGCCATCGTCAACACCTCGTCGACGTCGGGATTGATCGGCAATCCCGGCCAGGCCAACTACGGAGCCGCCAAGGCGGGAATCGCCGCCTTCACCATCATCGCCGCACAGGAGCTGCAGCGTTACGGCGTCCGGGTCAACGCCATCGCCCCGGCCGCTCGGACACGCATGACCGAGGCGACGCCCGGTCTCAGCGATGTGGTGAAGGCTCCGAGCGACACGGCCAAGTTCGACGTGTGGGACCCCGCCAACGTGTCGCCGCTCGTCGCCTACCTGGCCTCGGAGTCGTGTCCTGCGACCGGCAAGGTGTTTCTCGTCCAGGGCGGCAAGGTGCAGGTGTTCCAGCCGTGGACCCTCACCGAGATGATCGACAAGAACGACCGTTGGACGGTCTCCGAGCTGCAGAGCGAGATGAAGCAGCTACTCGGCTGACCGCGCCTGTCGGCGGACGACGGGCGCACGAGGTAACTGGGTGCGCTGGCGCAGATGGCTACGTGTTACTAGTCCGTCATGGCTACGTGCCATTTGGCCCTCGCACGTCGAGCAGGCGACCGGATAAGATTGAAGTTGGCCCAGGGCCCTGGGGGGTGGCGAGCTGAGGCAGTGTTCCCCAGCCGCTGCCGGTGCCGCCGCCCCCCAGGACCCTGGGTCAGTTGTCGTTCCGACTGCCCGGCGTTCTGGCCTATTCGGTGATCTCTTTGATGCGCCCCGCCAGCTCGAGGGTGCTGGGGTCGGGAGGCGCAGCCTGCATGGCCATCAGCTTGGTCACGTCTCCCTCCACCTTGATCTTGCCGGCCATGAACGCCTGCATCCCGGCCTGGGGATTGCCTTCCACGAAGATGGCCTTGGCCGTGGCGTAGTCGAGCGTCACCTGGAGGTCGGGGCCGTCCAGGTGCCCGAGCTCCATCTCCAGCTCCCCGGTCGTCGTGTCCACGTGGGCGTTGATCGTCCCGTCACCGAACGGGACCTCCGTGATCACCTGGTTGAGCCGCATCACGTGCGCGGTCGGGGTGATCTTGCCGCGGTAGTCCTCGCGGATGGACCTGGCCGCCTCGACCCACTGGGGGCTGAGGAACGGGTACTTGGCCACGGTAGGAAACTCCTTGCTGAGGGGCACTCGGGCTGTCTGCTGGGCTGGCATCGGTCCCAGCTGTCGACGACGCACGATAGTCGTGTGCTCTGTTGCCGGCGGCGAAGCCGCCCTGGACCGGGCCCCCGACCCCGTCTCCGGCCGCTTGGCGGCGAGCCATAGGATGGACGTCGTGCCCTCCGCCACCGGTCGCGTCGAGCGCCTGGACTCGCGTCAGCGCAATCCGAAGTGGAAGCACGTCCCGTTTCGCATCGAGATGTCCGAGTGCATCAACTGCGACACTTGCATCCGCCACTGTCCGCCCCAGTTCGGTGCCATCTTCAACCACGGGATCGACGTGATCATCGTCCCCGAGCTGTGCTCCGGCTGTGGAAAGTGCCTCGACCCGTGCCCGGTCGACTGCATCTACGAGGACCCCGACTGGCAGCCCGCCCCGGAGGACTGGTGGGCGGAGCCGCGGCGGGACGACCCGTACCGATGACGGCGCCGATCCTGGCCGGGGCCGAGCCCTGGTCCGCCCAGGGCGGACCCGACGGCGCCCTCGTGCTCCACGGGTTCACCGGCACCCCGCAGTCGATGCGTGGCCTGGCGGAGGCCCTGGCCGGCGCCGGCCTCGCCGTCGAGCTGCCGCTGCTGCCTGGCCACGGGACGTCGGTCGAGGACATGCTGCCCACTGGCTGGAAGGACTGGTCGACGGCGGCGGAGGAGGCCTACGCGGCCCTCGCCGCCCGGAGCCGACGGGTCATCGTGGCCGGATTGTCGATGGGTGGCACCCTCGCCGTCTGGCTGGCCGAACACCATCCCGAGATTGCCGGCGTGATCGCCGTGAACCCGTTCATCGAGCCCCCCGCCGAGAGCTTCCGGGAGATGCTGCAGGGCGTGCTCGATGCCGGGACCGAGACCATGCCCGGCATCGGCTCGGACATCGCCCTCGAGGGGGTCGAGGAGCTCGCCTACGCCAGCTCGCCGATCGCCCCGATGCTCTCCCTGATGGAGGCCATCGACGACGTGGCGGCGAACCTCGGTCGCGTCCGGTGCCCGGTGGTGTTGCTCTCGAGCCGCCAGGACCACGTCGTGCCTTCGGCGTCGGGAGATGTGCTCGCCGCCGGCGTCGGCGGTCCCATCGAGCGGATCTGGCTGGAGCGCAGCTACCACGTGGCGACGCTCGACCAAGACCGGGATGTCATCGAGGCACGCGCCCTCGAGCTCTTGGCCGAGCTCGCTGCGCAGGACGCGGCTACGGCCGGGCCGGCAGGTCGGCCCACTGACGGGAGATAGGTCGAAAGCCCCTTGCCACCCTGGGCGCTTCGTGCTCTGCTGTGAGGCTCGGGGACGAAGGGGGGAGCAATGCGGTTCATGCAGATCATCGAGATGCGGACCAGCCGGCGGGACGAGGTCCAGGCCATCATCGACGAGTGGAGAACGACCACTGCGGGCCGTCGTACTGCGCAACGAGTGGTCACGGGTCGGGACCGCGAGCGGGAGGACGTCTTCATCACGACCGTCGAGTTCCCGTCCTACGAGGCTGCCATGACGAACTCCGACCTGCCCGAGACCCGGGAGCTGGCCCAGCAGCTGGCCAAGCTCTGTGACGAGCCGCCCACCTTTCGCAACCTCGACATCATCCGCCAGGACGACCTCTAGCTCTCGGGGCCGCCGCCCCGCGATCACGGCTGGGGCCGCTCGGGGCTGCCCTACGATGCGTTCATGGCCGGACGCATCTCCCGAGCCGACGTGGTCCATGTGGCCAGGCTGGCCCGTCTGGAGCTGAGCGAGGAGGAGCTGGATCGCTACGTCGACCAGCTGGGGGCCGTGCTGGACCACGCCGCCGACGTCGCCGCCCTCGATACGAGCGGTGTTCCGCCGACGGCCCACCCCCTGCCGATGGAGAACGTCCTGCGGGAGGACGTCGTCCGTACGAGCCTGGACCGTGACGAGATCCTGCGCCAGGCGCCAGACAGCGACGGCGCCCGGTTCCGGGTGCCCCGCATCCTCGGGGAGGAGCCGTGAGCGGCGAAGCGGTGCTCGCCGTCGCCGAGTCGGTGCGCCGCGGCGACCGCTCGGCACGCGAGCTCACCGAGGAGCGCCTCGCCACCATCGCCGCCGCCGAGCCCGAGGTGCACGCCTTCAACCTGGTCATGGCCGACGCCGCCCGGGCGGAGGCGGACGAGGTCGACCGCCGGGTGGCCGCAGGCGAAGACGTCGGCCCGCTGGCCGGGGTGCCGGTCGCCCTCAAGGACAACATCTGCACGAGGGGCGTGCCCACCACGTGCTCGTCCCGGATCCTCGAGGGGTGGGAGCCGCCATACGACGCCACGGTGGTCACCCGGCTGCGATCGGCGGGAGCGGTGATCCTGGGCAAGACCAACCTGGACGAGTTCGCCATGGGGTCCTCGACGGAGAACTCGGCCTTCGGCCCCACCCGCAACCCCCACGATCCCAGCCGGGTGCCAGGAGGATCCAGCGGGGGGAGCGCGGCGGCGGTGGCGGCCGGCTTCGCTCCGCTGGCCCTGGGGTCCGACACGGGCGGGTCGATCCGCCAGCCCGCCGCCCTGTCCGGGGTGGTGGGTGTCAAGCCGACCTACGGTGTCGTCTCCCGCTACGGGCTGGTGGCCTTCGCCAGCTCCCTCGACCAGATCGGGCCCCTCGCGGGCAGCGTCGCCGACGCCGCCGTCCTGCTGGAGGCCATCGCCGGGCATGATCCGGAGGACTCGACCTCGCTGGCCGAGCCGGCGCCGAGGGTCACGTCCACGCTCCACGACGGCATCGACGGCATGAGGGTCGGTGTGGTGACCGAGCTGATGGACGGCGTCGCACCCGACGTCGCCGCCCGGGTCCGCCAGGCGGCCGACGCGCTCTCCGGCGCCGGCGCCAGCGTGGACGAGGCGTCGGTCCCGGCTGCGGTCCACGGACTGTCGGCCTACTACCTCATCGCTCCGGCCGAGGCTTCCTCGAACCTCGCCCGTTACGACGGCGTCCGCTACGGGCTGCGGGTCGAGGCGCCGGACATCACGGCGATGTACACGGCCACGCGCTCTGCGGGGTTCGGGTCCGAGGTGAAACGACGGATCATGCTCGGGACCTATGCGCTGTCCGCCGGCTACTACGACGCCTACTACGGCCAGGCGCAGCGGGTGCGCACGCTCATCATCCGGTCCTTCGACGCCGCCTACTCCCGCTTCGATGCCCTCCTCGCCCCGACGACGCCGACGACGGCCTTCGCCCTCGGATCCAAGACCGCCGACCCGCTCGCCATGTACCTCAACGACGTGTGCACCGTCCCCTCGAGCCTCGCAGGTCACCCGGCCATGAGCGTGCCCTACGGATCTGGCGACGACGGGATGCCGGTGGGGGTCCAGGTCCTGGCGCCGGCGCGCGGAGAGACGCTGATGTTCCGGGTGGGGGCGGCCCTGGAGGAGTCGGCACCCCGAACGGCCGACGACGGGGGCAAGCCCCGATCGCGTCCCGAGGCGGTCCGATGAGCGGGGGCTGGGAGACCGTCGTGGGTCTCGAGGTCCACTGCGAGTTGTCGACGGCCACGAAGCTGTTCTGCTCGTGCCGCAACGTCTTCGGCGATGAGCCCAACACCAACGTGTGCCCGGTGTGCCTCGGGCTCCCGGGCTCGTTGCCGGTGCTCAACGCGGGCGCCGTGGAGCTGGCGATGCGGGTCGGCGACGCGCTGCACTGCGAGATCCGTCCGTCCATCTTCCACCGCAAGAACTACTTCTATCCCGACATGCCGAAGGACTACCAGATCAGCCAGTACGACCAGCCCATCAACGTCGGGGGCTGGCTGGAGCTGGCCGACGGCGCTCGCGTCGGCATCGAACGGGCGCACCTCGAGGAGGACACCGGGAAGACGACCCACGTCGGTCGGGGTGGGCGCATCCACGAGGCCACCGAGTCGCTGGTGGACTACAACCGGGCGGGGGTGCCCCTGCTCGAGATCGTGAGCGCCCCCGACATCCGCTCCGCCGACCAGGCCCGTGCGTACGTCGGCGAGCTGCGCGGCATCCTCATGGCCACCGGCGCGTCCGACGCCCGCATGGAGGAGGGTTCGCTCAGGGTCGACGCCAACGTCTCGGTTCGCCCGGCCGGGAGCGCCGAGCTGGGGACCAGGGCCGAGATCAAGAACATGAACTCGCTGCGGTCGCTCGGACGAGCGATCGAGCACGAGGCCGAGCGCCAGGTGGCGCTGCTCGAGGCAGGCCAGCCCGTCGTGCAGGAGACCCGCCACTGGAACGAGGCCGAGGGTCGGACGAGCTCGCTGCGATCAAAAGAGGAGGCCTACGACTACCGCTACTTCGCGGAGCCGGACCTGTTGCCGGTGGCGCCCGACGACGCCTGGGTCGCTCGGGTACGAGCCGCCGCCGTCACCCTGCCGGCCGAGCGTCGGGCGCACCTGTCCGCAGCGGCGGCCGACGGCAGGGCGGACGGCGAGGTCCCGGCGGGGCTCGTCGCCACCCTCGTCGAGCTCGATCTGGACGGCCTGGTGCTGGGCGCCATCGACGCCGGCGCCGACCCCCGGCTCGCCGTCAACCGGGCGGCCAACGAGGCGGCGGCTCGTCCCGATGCGGCCCGCAAGCTCGACCCGCGCGCCTTCGCCGCTCTGTTGGCGATGGAGACCACCGGACGGCTGAGCGCCACCCAGGCCAAGACCGTTCTCGGCGTGATGTTGGAGCAGGGCGGCGACCCTGCCGACATCGCCCGGTCCCAGGGGTTCGAGGGGCTGTCGGAGGACGCGCTGGCTGACGTCGTCGACTCGGTGCTCGCCGCCAACCCCGAGGAGTGGAAGCGCTACCGCGACGGGGACCCGAAGGTGTCGCAGTACCTGGTTGGCCAGGTGATGCGGGAGACCCGGGGCAAGGCGAACGGCAAGGCGGTCATGGCGCTGCTGTCGGCCCGAAAGGGCTGAGTCCGGACCGGGGCCGGCCAGAGCCGCACTACTGCACCAGCGGTGGGTAGTAGTTCTCGGCGCCGATGGCCTTGATGTCCTCGATCCAGCAGCTGTCGTACACGCCGTTCGGACCCTGGTTGCCCGGGCTCACCAGGTTCCAGGCCTCCCGGCGATAGGTCCAGTTGTCGGGTTGGAGGCGGTGGGCCTGCTTGAAATGGGGGACGGCCTCGTCTGGGCGGGCGTGCCGGTGGAGGTGCTGGCCGAGCTCGAACTCGGCCGCCGCCCTGGCCTCGTCCATGCCCCGCGGGGCTGAGCGGCGGACCACGTCGTCCGGTGTGAGCGCCCACGGGCTGTCCGCACCCCGATCCACCCAGTCGAGCAGCGCGGCCCGGTACGCAGCAGGATCGGTCCTGATCTTGCGGGCTTCAGCGAGCATCTCCGCCATCTCCGGCGGCAGGCTGTCGATGTCGACCTTGGCGAACATGTCGGTGGCGGGCGATCGGCCCGGGAAGGCCGGCTCCACCGGCCGCACGAGCACGCCCTGTTCGTCGATCCACACCCCGTTGGGCACGTTGACGACGCCCAGCAGCTCGTCGAGCACGTGGGCGGGGTCGAGCAGCGACGGGTGGGTGGGGTTGGCCGCCTCGATCCAGCGCCGCGCCGCGTCAGGCCCGCCCGTGTCGAGGGCGACGCTGACGATCTCCAGCCCCTTCGGATGCAGCACCTGGCGCACCTCCTGCCACACGGGCAGGTCGAAGCGACAGCCTCACCAGGACGCCCAGGCGACCAGGAGGACCTTCTGCCCCCTGAGGCTGGAGAGGGCGACCTCGTGGCCGTCGAGGTCGGGAAGGACGATCTCCGGCACCTCGGCGGTGGTGAGGGCGCGACCGGTGACGCCCGACTCGGGCCCCATGGCCCACAGCGAGGCCTTCTCGTCGTGGACGAGGGGCATGCCCAGCCGCTCGGCGAGCACGGCGGCGTCCACCCTGCCCTGGCCCAGGTACGTGCCGTCAGGAAGGGGCACGCACACCTCGGCCTTGCAGGCGCCCTCGGGCTTGACGGCCCATCCCGTGCGGCGCTCCAGGTCGCCGGCGTCGACGCTCAGCTCGGTCAGGATCATCTGTTGGACGTTAGCCCAGGTCAGAGCGTAAGCGGCACCGATGAGCGTAGACCGATGGCCTTCGCACCGGTAACGTGAAAACGGCGGGATCGCGGCTCGCGGCGACTTGGGGGGGACCCGGTTCGCAAGACCACGAAAACGGCGCGCTTCTTTCGATGGCGTTGCAACGTCAGACCTGCGCGCGTCGGCCTTGTGTCGGCGCTGGTCTCGGCATCGGTGCTGTTCAACGTGGCGCTGCCCGGCTCGGCGGCACACGCCAGCGTCGAATCCCCCAACCTGCTCGTGGGGGACCATGGCAGCTTCGACCTGACGACCGGAGGATGGGTCGGCAGCAATGCCAGCGTCGCGCACGTCACCAGCCCGACCCAGGCGGGAACCGGCGCCCTGGCGATGACGACGACGACGGCGGGCACGGCTGATGCACTGTCCGGGAACGGGCCGACGACCTGGACCCCGGCCCAGCCGGGACAGGTCTACACCGGGTCGGCATGGACAATGGCAGCCTCGACGGGCCGGTCGGTCGACGCGGTGCTCGGGTTCATCTCGTCGACGGGCACCACCACCACCGCGGTCTGGGGGCAGGTCACACCGGACGGCACCACGGGCTGGGTGCACACCACACCCGTGGTGGGCATCGCCCCCCCTGGTACGGCGTACGTCGAGCTGGTCGTGTTCGTCTATGGCGCGGGACAGGGAGAGACCCACTACGTCGACACGGCCTCACTGACGACGCACGCGGTGACGTCCAACGCCGTCACGGGACCTCTGCACACGTCGGGCAACACCATCTACGACGCCAGCAACGTTCCCCTCAGGCTCCGAGGCACCAACATGGAGTGGATAGACGTCTACCCCACGATCGCCCCGGGGTCGGCTCTCGACGACAACAGCGTCGCCCACATGAAGCAGTGGGGCATCAACATCGTGCGGGTGCCCCTCAGTGAGGACTTCTGGACGCCAGGCGACTGCAACTTCTCGCCTGACTACGTCGCAACCGTCGACCAGGCGGTGCAGTCCATCACGTCCCGGGGCATGGTGGCGCTGCTCGACCTGCACCACAACACGAGACAGCCTGGCACCTGCGCCCCGACCGTCCAGCAGCGCATGGCCGACTCGCCACAGTCGGTGAACTTCTGGGCGTCCGTCGCCGGCCGGTACCAGAGCAACCCGCTGGTGGCCTTCGACCTCTACAACGAGCCGCACGACCTGACATGGTCCCAGTGGCTCGACGGGGGGTCACTCACCGACTCGGACGGCGTGACCTGGCAGGCGGCCGGCATGCAGCAGCTCTACGACACGGTACGCGGTACCGGGGCGCGCAACCTCGTCTTCGTGAGCGGGAACGGCTGGGCGACGTCCCCGCCTCCGGGGACCGCTCTGGTGGCGGGGTACAACATCGTGTACGCCGCGCACTATTACACCTGTCCCGGCTTTCAGCCCCCACCCGGCTGCACCACCGCCGACCCGTACAACCCGGCTCTCCCCGGACAACGTCTGGACGCGTGGAGCCCGCTCGCCACCACCCAACCGGTGATGGCGACCGAGTTCGGCTGGCCGGATCCGGCGAACGGGACCTACACGCAGAACGCCATCAACTGGGCCGAGGCAAGAGGGATCGGCTGGACGGCCTTCGAGTGGGGCCAGGGGTCGGCCGGATCGAACGCCGCGTTCGGCTTCCTGGCCGACCAGAGCGCCTTCGAGCCGGCGGCCTCGGGCATGCCCGTGCTGGCCGGGCTGGCCGGACCAGTGCCCAGCGCGTCACCGGTTCCCGACTGCACGACCTTCTACTCGCCGGCGACCGGTAGTCATCAGGTGTGTGGAGCCATACGGGACAAGTACCTGGCCCTCGGGGGTCCGACGAGCTTCCTCGGATTTCCCACCACCGACACGACCGGCACCCCCGATGGGATCGGCCAGTTCAACCACTTCGCCAACGACGGCTCGATCTACTGGACCTCCGCCACCGGGGCCTGGTCCATCCACGGCGCCATTCGGGCCAAGTGGGCGAGCATGGGGTGGGAGCAGAGCGTCCTCGGCTACCCCACGACCGACGAGACCGGCAGCCCCGATGGCGTGGGCCGGTACAACCAGTTCACCAACGACGGCTCGATCTACTGGACCGGCTCCACTGGGGCCTGGTCGATCCACGGGGCCATCCGGGACAAGTATCTGGCGCTCGGGGGGCCGTCGAGCTTCCTCGGCTACCCCACAACCGACGAGAGCGGCACCCCTGACGGGATCGGGCGGTACAACCACTTCAGCAACGCCGGCTCGATCTACTGGACCGGCTCCACTGGGGCCTGGTCGATCCACGGCGCCATCCGGGCCAAGTGGGCCGGCATGGGCTGGGAGCGCAGCGTCCTCGGCTACCCCACGACCGACGAGACCGGCAGCCCCGATGGTGTCGGCCGGTACAACCACTTCAGCAACGCCGGCTCGATCTACTGGACGCCTTCCACCGGGCCCTGGTCGATCCACGGGGCCATCCGGGACAAGTATCTGGCGCTCGGAGGGCCGTCGAGCTTCCTCGGCTATCCGGTCACGGACGAGACCGGGACGCCCGACGGGTTCGGCCGGTTCAACCACTTCAGCAACGCCGGCTCGATCTACTGGACGGGCTCCACCGGGGCCTGGTCCATCCACGGCGCCATCCGGGCCAGGTGGGCCAGCATGGGCTGGGAGCGGAGCTGCCTCGGCTACCCGGTCAGCGATGAGTTCGCGATCGCGGGCGGCCGCCAGAGCAACCTCCAGAGGGGTGTGATCACCTACTCCTTCGGCTCTGCACAGACCACGTCCAGCTGCTAGAAGCCGGCGACGCCGTAGGCTCGGGTCATGGCAGACCGAGGATCGCAGCCACCCAACCCCATGAAGCCGCGCAGCACCGACGTGACCGAGGGGTTCCAGCGGGCGCCGGCGCGGGCCATGCTGCGGGCGGTCGGCATGACCGACGAGGACTGGAGCAAGCCCCAGGTGGGGGTGGCATCGTCGTGGAACGAGGTCACCCCCTGCAACCTCACCCTCGACCGGCTGGCCCGGCGGGCCAAGGACGGGGTACGGGCTGCGGGCGGCTTTCCCGTCGAGTTCATGACCATCGCCGTGTCCGACGGCATCTCGATTGGCCACGAGGGGATGCGGGCCTCCCTCGTGAGCCGCGAGCTGATCGCCGACTCGGTGGAGACCATGATGCACGCAGAGCGCTTCGACGCCATGGTGTCCCTGGCGGGGTGCGACAAGTCCCTGCCCGGAATGCTCATGGCGGCCGGCCGGCTCAACCTCTCGTCGGTGTTCCTGTACGGCGGGACGATCCTGCCCGGCCAGCTCCGGGGTCGGGCCCTCGACATCGTGAGCGTCTTCGAGGCGGTCGGTGCTCACGCCGCCGGGGAGCTGAGCGCCGAGGAGCTCTCTCTCATCGAGCGCACCGCCTGTCCCACCGCGGGGAGCTGCGCCGGCATGTTCACCGCCAACACCATGGCGTCGGTCGCCGAGGCCCTGGGCATGGCCCTGCCTGGTGGGGCGTCGGTCCCGGCGGTCGACCGCCGCCGCGACGATCTTGCCTACGAGAGCGGACGAGCCGTGGTGCGTTTGCTGGAAGCAGGGATCAGGCCCCGGCAGATCATGACGAGGGCCGCATTCGAGAACGCCATCGCCGTGGTCATGGCCCTGGGCGGCTCGACCAACGCCGTCCTGCACCTGCTCGCCATCGCCCGCGAGACCGACGTCGAGCTCGCGCTCGACGACTTCGACCGGATCGGCCGGCGGGTTCCGCACCTGGCCGACACCAAGCCCCACGGCCGCTACCACATGACCGACATCGACCGCGTCGGCGGGCTTCCCGTCGTGCTCGCCGAGCTGCTCGACGCCGGGCTCCTCGATGGCGACTGCCTGACCGTGACCGGCCGCACCATGGCCGAGAACCTGGCCGAGATCTCGCCGCCCGCACCCGACGGGGACGTCGTCCACCGCTTGGGCGATCCGATCCACGTCGACGGAGGAATTGCCACGCTGTCCGGCTCGCTCGCCCCCGCAGGCGCCGTCGTGAAGGTGGCCGGCATCGACCAGTCGCGCTTCGACGGTCCCGCTCGGGTGTTCGACGGCGAGGACGGCGCCATGGAGGCGATCCTCGCCGGCACCATCCAACCGGGCACCGTGGTCGTGATCCGCTACGAGGGGCCGAAGGGCGGTCCGGGGATGCGGGAGATGCTGGCCGTGACCGGGGCCATGAAGGGAGCGGGCCGGGGCGCCGATTGCGCCCTGTTGACCGACGGTCGGTTCTCTGGAGGAACCCACGGTTTCTGCATCGGCCACGTTGCGCCCGAAGCCGTCGACGGAGGGCCGATCGCCCTGGTGGCGGACGGAGACCGCATCGTGGTCGATGTCGAGGCCCGGACCGTCGATCTCCTGGTGGACCCGGCCGAGCTGCAGCGCCGCCGGTCGGATTGGAAGCTGCCGCCGCCCCGCTATACGAGAGGGGCGCTGGCCAAGTACGCCCGCCTGGCCACGGGCGCCGAGCTGGGAGCGGTGACCGAGCCCTGAGCCGCCGGGGCGACGGGTGTCACGTCCGCCTCCCTCGCCGCCCTACACTTGTGGGAGCGAGGAAGTCAGTGGGACTTGCTCACGGTCAGAGAAGAGAGAGCGTTGGCAACAGGCACAGTGAAGTTCTTCAACGCCGAGAAGGGCTTCGGATTCATCTCCCGCGAGCAGGGTGACGACGTCTTCGTCCACTACTCCAACATCCAGGGCAGCGGTTACCGGTCGCTCGAGACCGGCCAAGTCGTCGAGTTCGACGTCGGTCCGGGCCGCAAGGGGGAGGAAGCTCAGAACGTTCGCCTCGTCTGACACGACGATCGGCGTCCTGGGGTGCCGCCGGCGAGTCACGTCGGCGGCACCGCTCTCTCCCAGAAGGGACAGCAGATGAGCGCGCAGCGAACCAGCTTCGGCAAGCTCGAGCGTGATCGCGCCAAGAAGGCCAGAGCGGCCGCCAAGCGTGAGCGTCGCCAGGGCCGTGCGTCGGAGTCGGATGCCGCGCCGGAGGATTCCCGGTCCACGGCGACAGGCTCCGACCCGAAGCCGGCGGACTCCAGCGAGGTCCTCGAGCATCTCGCCGCCATCCACGAGCGCTTCGAGGAAGGCGCCATCAGCTACGAGGAGCTCGAGGAGCGGAAGGCCGAGCTGCTCGCCCGCCTCGAGATCGACTGAGCCCGAGCTCGGCTGATTGACCGGCGCGCCAGCCGTCCATCGCCTGCGGGCCCGCAACACGGCGACGGAGTCGAACAACCGCATCCATGACGACGCGGTGGCCCGCCGCCACGGCTTCGCCGGAGGGCTGGTGCCCGGCGTCACGGTCTACGCCTACCTCACGCGTTGGGTCGTCGAGGCGTTGGGCTCGGCGTGGCTCGAGCGGGGGACGATGAAGGTGCGTTTCGTCGAGCCCGTCTACGACGGGGACGAGGTCGTGGTGGGCCCGGCCCGGGAGCCGGGCCCCCCGCCAGTCGAGCTGGGCGTCGTCAACGGCGACGGTCGGCTGTGCGCCACGGCGAGCGCCGGCCTTCCGCCCGCCCCCGCAGAGGTCCCTCACCCGGGGGACTGGGCGGTCGTGCCACTGCCGGCGCCAGACGAGCGCCGTCCGGCGACGCGCGACGCGTTCCGGAGCACCGAGACGCTGGGCACGCTGCGAGCGACATTTCGAGCCGATGCGGGGGCGCGCTACGTGGACGCCGTCGGAGACGATCTGGCGGTCTACAGGGGCCCGAACGCCGTGGCCCATCCGGGCTGGCTGCTCTCGCTGGCCAACGACGTGCTGGCCGCGAACGTTGCTCTCGGGCCGTGGATACACACGGCGAGCGAGGTCCGACATCTCGGTCTGGTGACCGATGGCGACCAGGTCTCCGTCCGGGCCCGGGTGGTCGACCTCTCTGAGGCACGCGGACACGAGCTGGTCCACCTCGACGTCGTCATGGTGGTCGGCGACCGTGCGGTGCAGCGGGTCCGGCACTCGGCGATCTACCGCCTCCGCCCACCTGCTGGGGCGGGTACGTAGGGGCGCGGGTTGCGGACGCTCGGGTCCCGTGGGACACTCATCGTAATGCCCGCCCGCGACACCCTCGTAGTCATCACCTAGCGCACGCCGACCTCACGCGTGCGCTCTCGGCCTCCCTGACGGGAGGCCCTTTCATTTTCCGACCAAGTGCACCGACGAAGTTCACTGGAGCCACCCCGATGAAGCTGACCGGGGCGCAAGCCCTCATCAAGAGCCTGGAGATGGAGCAGGTCGAGGTCATGTTCGGCCTCCCCGGGGGCGCGATCCTGCCCGTCTACGACCCGATCATCGAGTCGACGATCCGTCACATCCTCGTCCGGCACGAGCAGGGCGCGGGGCACATGGCCGAGGGCTATGCCCACGCCACCGGGCGGCCTGGTGTCGCCATCGTCACCAGCGGTCCGGCGGCCACCAACATCGTCACTCCTCTGTGCGATGCCTACATGGACTCGATCCCGGTCGTCTGCGTGACCGGTCAGGTGGCACGTTCGGCCATCGGCACCGACGCCTTTCAGGAGTGCGACACCACCGGCATCACCATGGCCGTGACCAAGCACAACTGGCTCGTCACCGACGCACAGGACATCCCCCAGGTGATCGCCGAGGCCTTCCACGTCGCTACGACCGGTCGTCCCGGGCCCGTCCTCGTCGACCTACCCAAGGACGTGGCGAACGCGACCATGGACTGGTACTGGCCCGACGGCGTGGACCTGCCCGGCTACAAGCCGACGACGCGCGGTCATCCCCGCATGATCAGGGAGGCGGCCCGGCTGATCGCCTCCGCCCGGCGACCGGTGATCTACGCCGGCGGGGGCATCCTCAAGGCCCGGGCGGCCGATGCCCTGCGGGCCCTCGTCGACCTCACCGGGATCCCGGTGGTCACCACGCTCATGGCCCGCGGGGCGTTCCCGGACGACCACCCGCTGTGCCTGGGCATGCCGGGCATGCACGGCAACTACACGGCCGTCACCGCCATGCAGAAGGCCGACCTCCTCGTCGCCCTCGGGAGCCGCTTCGACGACCGGGTCACCGGCAAGGTGTCGTCCTTCGCCCCCGACGCCAAGGTCATCCACGTCGACATCGACCCGGCCGAGCTCGGGAAGGTGCGCCGGCCCGACGTGCCGATCGTCGGCGACTGCCGTCTGGTGATCGAGGAGCTCGTCGCGGCCGTTCGCCAGCAGAACGAGCCCGAACCGGTGCCCGACCGCGAGCCCTGGATCGACCAGATCCGCCGGTGGCAACGGCAGTACCCCCTCGCCTACGACCGCAACCCGCCCGAGGGCGTGCTCAAGCCGCAGTTCGTCATCGAGTCACTGCGCGACGCCACCCCGGACGACACGATCGTGGTGGCGGGGGTCGGACAGCACCAGATGTGGACCTCGCAGCACTGGCGCTTCAACCACCCCTACACCTGGGTCAACTCCGGAGGCCTGGGCACGATGGGCTTCGCCGTGCCCGCCGCCATCGGGGCCAAGGTGGGCCGGCCCGACCGCACGGTGTGGGCCGTCGACGGCGACGGCTGCTTCCAGATGACGGCCCAGGAGCTGGTGACGGCATCGGCCGAGCGCATACCGGTCAAGATCGCCATCCTCAACAACGCGTACCTGGGCATGGTGCGTCAGTGGCAGGAGATGTTCTACGACGAGCGCTACTCCGAGGTGTACCTGTCGCCGGACGTGCCCGACTTCGTGAAGTGGGCCGAGGCCATGGGGTGCGTGGGGCTGCGGGTCGACTCCCAGGAGGAGGTCCAGCCCGCCATCGACAA
>JBPYEZ010000006.1:0-19066 GCA_051984395.1 Acidimicrobiales bacterium
TCACCGACGCCGGCCGCGGGAAGCTCCAGATCGAGCTGCGCGATACCGAGGTCGAGATGGATCCCGACTCCGACACCGCGCTCGTGGCGCGCTCCATCGTCGCGGTGACGCCGATCGTCGGGATCCGTGCCGCGGGCGAGACCGATGTCGCCGCCTTCCTCGAGGAGGAGCTGGCGCAGCCGGGCGACGACTGGCCCGGTGGACTGGCCGCCTCGGGGTCGTGACGGCCCTGACCGGCGGGCGGGTCGTCGAGCACCGCGCCTTGGCGGCGTGAGCGTCGGATCGCCCGGGTCGCGATCGGGGTCGCTCAAGCCTCGTCGGTGGGGATGCTGATCCGCGCCAGCCACAGGCCGGGGGCGTCCACCTCGGCGGGGGTGGGCAGGTGGCGTGCCGAGGTCCACAGCTGGGCCAGGGCCTGCTCACCGCCTCGCTCGACGACGCCCTTCACGAAGGCGGCACCGCGGTCGAACTGCGCCTGGTCCAGCTCCAGGCCGAACAGGCGCTCGACGAACCGGTCCGCCTCGCCTCGTTCGACACGGCGTCTGCGGAGCGCCTCGGTGAGCGATCCGTACGAGCTGATGAGCCGGTGCCCGACCGTGTCCATGACGAAGTCGACGTAGCCCTCGACGGCTGCCGTCAGCGCCTCCAGCTGACCGAGCAGCTGGCGCTGCTCAGGCGTCTGCAGCTCGCCCAGGAGCGCGGTCGGGTCGCCCAGAGCCTGCTGCAACGAGCTGGGGTTGGTGGGGTCGATGTCCGACAGCCGGTCCTCGAGGGCGGTGGGGTCGTGCTGGAACCCGGCGGCGTAGCCCTGGAGGAGCTCCTGCAATCGGGCCCGGACATGCGGCCGACCCAGGATGGCGTGGTGCGTCACCTCGCTGAGGCACACCCAGAGCCGCACGTCGTCGAGCGGCAGGCTCCAATCGCCGGCGAAGGCGGCGATGCTCGCCGGCACCATCATGAGCTGGTCGGAGGCAGGACGAGGGATGGGAAGGTCGTACTGACCCATGGCCCGCTCGGCCAGATGGCCGACCATGGCCCCGAACTGCAGGCCGAGGAGCGTCGGCCCCATGACCTGGCCCAGCTGACCGAGGAACCCGGAGGGGTCCTGGTCGGGACCGGGAGCCCAACCGGGCATCGGGTGGGGGTCCGCCGGCCCGCTCGGGTCTCGCGCACCGGGCCCGCCTCCAGTGCCGGCTGTTCCCTCTGGCCCGCCTCCAGGGCCGGGCTCCTCGGGCGTGCCCGACAGGGATCGGGCCAACGAGTCCAGCAGCGGCCGCCACGCCTCGAGGGTGTGCCAGGCCCACTCGGCTCTCGTCACGGGCTGGATGGTCACCACCCGGCCGCTCACGGTCGTCGACAGCCCGGTGGCATCAGCCACATGCAGGTCCGCCACCCGGACCAGCTCTTCGAGGCGGATGCGCTCGAGCGGCTCGACGTTCGCCTCGGGCTGGCCCCCGCTGGCGACACCCTGGGCGACCTGCCGGGCCAGCTCCCAGTGCACGGGACCCTGCGTGGCGAGCATCTTGAGCAGATCCCCAAGGAGGTTCTCGAAGAAGTTTCCGCCTCCGAAGGGCGAGGGTGTGCTCACCAGTCGAATGCTATGCGGGCGGAGCGGTCCGCCGGGCCGGCGCCGGGACGCGGGTGCCTGCGGCTGCGTTCGTGGGCGGCTTCACCAGCGGCTCAGGCGGCCGCCGCGCCGAGCGTCGCCTGCATCGGCGAGTGCCCGCCGTTTCGCACCACGTCCAGCACGACCGACGTCCCCGGTCGGCGGAGCCGCAACGCACCCTGCAGATCGAGCATCGACGGCACCGGCTGACCGTCGACGGCGTCGATGATGTCCTGGGGTGCCAGACCGGCAGCCGCGGCCGGGCTGTTGCTCTGCACGGTCAGGACCTGGACGCCGGCCGGGGTGCCGGCGCTCGAGGGACGAGGAACGCGGTCATCGCTCGAGATGCCGAGCCACGCGTGCATGACCTTGCCCGTCCTGACCAGCTGGTCGGCGGCGTCGCCGACCACGGCGGCCGGTGCGGCCAGCCAGTGCGCCCCACCGCCGTCGTTGCTGACCTCGGTGGTGATGCCCACGACCGTCCCCGACTGGTCGAGCAGCGCGCCGCCCGGCGTCGCCCCTACCGGTGCGTCGGTGTCGATGGCGTCCAGCAACGGCGGCCCGTCGTTCACCTCGACCTGCCGGTTGACGCCTCGAATGGTGCCGATCGTGACCGCTGGCGGCGAGACCGCCGGGTCGGTGGCGCCGACGGCGATGGCGACCTGCCCCGTGGTCGGCACCGTTCTCGGCGCCAGGCTCACACTGGGAAGCTGACGTTCGACGTGGAGCACGGCGACACCATCGTCGGCGTCCTCGCCGACGACCGATGCCGTCTCCTCCTGGCCGCTGGAGGTGATCACGGTGATGCCCATCGCCCCGGCGAGCAGGCGGGCCACGGTGAGGATCATGCCGTCGTTGCGAAAGACCACGCCCGAACCGGTCATGTGGCCCTTTGCGGTCGCCACGTTCACGGAGACGATCGACGGCGCCACCTTGGCCACCATTCCCATCAAGCTGGGACCGGCGCTGATGGACGCGTGATCCTGAGCGGGCTGGCCGCCGGAGGCAGGTACGACGGCGGCCGCGGTGGTCACGGGATTGCCCGGCTGGCTGCCCCGGCCGTCGGTGTTGGTGGTTCTGGCCGGACCGAACCAGTTGACGCCCGTGACGACACCGGCGGCGACCACTGCGCCGACCACCCCGCCCAGAAGGGCTCGCGTCCAGAGACGACCCGCCGAGGGGCGGCGCGCCCGGGCCGGGAGACCGGAGGTCCCCGGCGGAGGGCCTCCGGAGCTTCGCAGCTCGGAGGGGTGTCTCCAGAGCCGGTCGTCCGGCGGGAGCCACGGGCGGATGGGCGGGTCCTCCGACGATTCGGGACCGTCGTGATCGTCGTCGAAGTCCCCGCTCTCGACGGTCATCAAGCCGAGAATATCTATGAGATGCCCACATGAGGCGTCGCCACCCCGGCGTGGGCCGTACCATGATGGTCGTGAATCCACCCGAGACCGGCGATGATTGGGTGGGCCTCACCGAGTCGCGCCTTCCGCTGGAGACGGCGATGGAGTGGGCCGTCCGACCCGGGTGCGGCGCGGTGGTCAATTTCGTGGGAACCGTGCGCGACCATTCCGAGGGCCGGGCTGGGGTGACCACCATCGAGTACGAGGCATATGCCGAGCAGGTGGAGCCTCGATTGAGCGCCATCGCCAGGGCCGCTCGGGAGCGCTGGGGGCAACTGGGCCGCGTCGCGTTGCTCCACCGGGTGGGGCCGCTCGCCGTCACCGATGCGTCCGTGCTGGTGGTGACGTCGACCCCGCACCGGGCCGAAGCGTTCGCCGCTGCGAGGTTCTGCATCGATACGCTCAAGGCGACGGTGCCCATCTGGAAGCGTGAGAGTTGGTCGGGAGGGGTTGAGTGGGGCTCCGACGCCTGCGATGTCGTCGGGGTGGCGGAGCGGACCTGAGAGCGGTGGGGGAGCAGGAGCAGTTGTGACGTGACCAACCTGTTGTACGTGGCCGTGCCGGTGATACTGGTGCTCCTCGTGTCCCTCGTCATCGCCGTACGCGGGAAGCGGCCCACATCGGTGGAATCCGGCGTCGAGGAGTTCTCCCGGGGGCTGCGTGCTCTGGCCCCTGAGGATGTAGGGTCCCGCAAGGCGAGACGGCATCGGAGGGCGTGGCCTGGCTAGGGACCTTGCCATCGATCTCGGGACGGCGAACACCCTCGTCATCAGCCGCGGGCGCGGCATCGTGATGAACGAGCCCACCGTCATCGCCATCAACTCGCGGACCCAGGACGTGCTGGCCATGGGCCACGAGGCCTGGAACATGATCGGGCGCACGCCGGGCTACATCGTCGCCGTTCGTCCGCTGCGACAGGGTGCCATCACCGATTTCGACATCACCCAACGCATGCTGCGGCTGCTGCTCCACCGAGCGGGGACGTCGCGGTTCAACCGACCACGCGTGTTGATCTGCGTGCCCTCGGCCATCACGGCCGTCGAGCGCCGCGCGGTGGAGGAGGCGACCAAGCGGGCAGGAGCAGCCGGCGCCTACCTCATCGAGCAGCCGATGGCCGCGGCCATCGGCGCTGGCCTGCCCATCCACGAGCCGGTCGGCAACATGGTCGTCGACATCGGCGGTGGTACGACGGAGACCGCGGTGATCGCGCTGGGGGGCATCGTGTCGCTCCAAGCCATCCGGGTCGGGAGCTTCGACATCGACGCGGCCATCCAGACCTACATCCGCCGGGAGTACGGCATCGCCGTCGGCGAACGGACCGCCGAGGAGATCAAGATGGCGATCGGGTCGGCGTGCCCGATGGAGGAGGAGATCAAGGCCGAGGTACGGGGCAGAGACCTCATGTCCGGACTCCCCAAGACGGTCATCCTCTCGCCGAACGAGGTCCGCCAGGCCACCGAGGAGCCGGTGGGAGCGATCGCCGAGTCGGTGCTCCGGTGTCTCGGTCAGGCCCCGCCCGAGCTGGCGCAGGATCTGATCCTCCAGGGAATCCACCTCGTCGGCGGCGGTGGCCTCCTCCAGGGCATGAGCCGACGACTCAGCGACGAGACGGCGCTGCCGGTCCACCTCGTGGACACGCCGCTCGAGACGGTCGTCGTCGGGGCGGGCCGCTGCCTCGACTCCTTCGACTCGCTGAAGTCGATGTTCATCAGCTCCGAGCGCTGACGAGCAGCGGCTCCCGCCTTCGACTCAGCGCCCGGTGGGCTCGTCGAGGATGTCCTCCGCCGCCTGGCGCACCTGCCAGTCCCGATCCTGTCGAGCCCGGTCGAGGGCGGCGTCGACGGCCGGACCCTGGAAGGCGGCCAGGGCGATCACCGCTCGGCGGCGAACGGCGGGCCGATCGGCCTGGCCGGCGAGGACGGCGGGAAGCCCACGGTCGTCGCCGATGGCACCGAGCGCGGCGACGGCTGCCTCGCGACACAGCGGGTCGGCGTGCTCGGTCGCCACTCGAGCCACCGCTTCGACGACCGTCCCGTCCCCGCGCTCGCCGACCGCCCACGCCGCGGCCTCGACGACGAGGGGCTCGGGGTCGCCGAGGAGGGGCTCCAGGTCGATCCCGGGAATCCCGATGCTGAGCTCGCATGCCCGCCGGCGGACGGCTGACTCCTGATCGGCGAGTGCGTCCGCCAGCTCGCTCGACCCCAGCCGTTGCATGCGGGCGAGGGCACCGAGCGCCGCCACCCGTACGGCCGGCGCGCCGTCGGCCAGGCGAGCCCGGGCGGCCTCCTCGTCACCGGCATGACCCGCCAGCACCACCAGCCGGCGGAGCCGGGCCTGGTCCACGGCGACGCCGGCGTCGTCGCGCTCAGCCATGCCCGGACCCTCCGATGATGATGAGGACCAGCCCGACGAGCACCCCGGCACCGACGACACCGACCGTCACGGCCAGCGCCAGGAGCATGACGATCGAGTACATGCGCTGGTCGGGGTGAGCTCGAACCGGCGCCGGCCACCGCATGAGCTGCTGGAAGCGGGCGGCCGCCCAGGCGCGCGCCCCCGATGGCGCCGTCGGTGGCGCCTCGCGCTGGGAAGGGGCGGGCCCAGCCGCCGAGGGGGCCGCGGGCGGCTCGGCGGGAGCGGGCGGGGGTCCGACTGGTCCCGGAACCGGTGAGGCTGGGCCCGCGAGTGGCGCGGCCGGCTCGGGCGGCGGTCGGAGTGGTCCCGGATCCGGTGGGGCTGGGGCCGCGGGTGGCACGGCCGGCTCGGGCGGGAGAGCAGGCGGCGTCGGGGCGGGTGGCAGCGGCGTGGCGACCACCTCGACTTCGGCGGGGGAGCCCGTCTCGCCCTCCGACGTCCGGTCATCGGTGACCCCCGGCTCCACGCCGGGCCCGGCTCCATCGACCCGGCGAGCGGCGTCGGGGGGGATGATGTCCTCGCCCCCGATCGGGACCGGGTTGATTGATCCGGCTCCATCCGGGTACTTGAGATGTTCGTCCGAGGCCTTGTCCCGCAGCCCGGTCTCGTCGTCGCCCATCGTCGCTGGTGAGGCGTCCCCAGTCGGGTGGTTCTCACCACTTTGGGCCGAGTCCTGATCGAAGAGAGGATCCATTGGAGCTCAGGTCGCCGGCTGCGGCGGCAGAGCCTGCGTTCCGTGGCAGGCTGATATGGGCGACGGCAACGAAGCAGGTTCCCGCCGGAGGCCCGCAGCAGAGGGGCACAAACCAGACTTGAGCACGATCGATCCGATGGTACAACCAGGCCCCTCGCCATCTGGCTTCGAACCGCGCCGACGCCGGCGCTGGCTGAAGTGGGTCATTGCGGCCGTGGTCCTGGTGGTGGCCGCCGCCGTCGCGGGCACCACGATCAAGCTCGACTACTACGCCTTGGCCCCAGGCTCCGCGGTCGCGGTCGGCAACCTGATCAAGGTCCCACCCGACAAGAGCCACACCGTTCCTGGCCAGGTGTACCTCACGACCGTCGCCCTGAGCCAGGTTCGAGCCATCGACTTCCTGCCCGACAAGCTGAGCTCCGATGTGTCGGTGGTCCCCGCCGAGCAGGTGCTCGGCTCCACGCCGCCGAGCCAGCTCCAGGTGCAGAACACCCTCGAGATGGACGACTCCAAAGAGGCGGCCCAGGTGGCTGCGCTGCGCCGCCTCAACTATCCGGTTCCGGAGACCGACGCCGGCGCCGTGGTCGTCGAGGTCCAGAAGGGAGCGCCGGCGGCAGGCAAGCTGCAGATCGGCGAGACCATCACCGCCATCGACGGCCGACCGACGCCCACCGCCGATCAGGCCGTGGCGGTCACCCACGCCCAGCACCCGGGCGACGTGGTGCACCTGACCGTCGATCCCGGAGGAGGCGCCCCCCCGCGGGACGTGAGCCTCACCCTCGGCGGCCGCCCGCAGCAGGGCCAGCAGCAGATCGCCTACATGGGTGTCGCCCTGTCGACCCGTGCCCACTTCAACTTCCCATTCCCGATCACGATCAACTCCGAGGGAATCGGCGGGCCGTCGGCGGGTCTGGCCTACACGCTCGGCATCATCCAGGCGCTCACTCCCGATGACCTCGCCGGGGGGCAGAAGGTGTCGGCCACCGGCACGATCGATCCCACCGGGCGCGTCGGTGATGTCGGCGGCGTCGCCCAGAAGACCGTCGCCGTCCGCAACGCCGGCGCCTCCTTGTTCCTGGTGCCCCCGCCCGAGTACAAGGTGGCCATGCAACATGCGGGGAGCCACCTCAAGGTGGTTTCCGTGGCGTCGCTCGACCAGGCCCTGGCCGCCCTGAGCAGCCACGGAGGCAACACCCGCGATCTTCCTCCACCGCCGAGAGGAGAAACGGGATAGGGGCCATGGGTTCCGTACCCGCGCAGTTCGAGTTCGCCGCTGAGTTCGCCAGCTTTCTCGTGGCGGCTGCGGGCGTGGCCCTCGTGCTGCTGCGAGCCGAGCTGCTGAGCCGGTCGTCGTGGGCCCGAGCCTGCCTCGGGCTGGGCTTCGCGGCGCTGGCAGCTGCTGCCTTCCTGACCGGGTCGCTGCTGGTCCAGCCGGCTACCGACCCGCTCGTGAGCGGGCTGCGCGGTGCCGGCCTGATCCTGATCCTCATCGGCTCGCTTCGCTGGCGGGCAGGCGACCTGTCCCAGGCACTCGTGTGGCTGGGGGTCGGTCTTACGGGCGCGGCCATCGTGCTGCTGGGCACCTCGGCCCGGGTGGCCGACGGCCTCCTGGCGGCGGGAGCCCTGAGCCTTGGCGTCGCCCTGGTGGCCGCCAGCCGCCAGGCGATCGCAGCCCGGGTCGCTGCCACGGCGGCCGCCACCCTCCTCGTTCTCGTCTTCATCCTCTCTCTGGCCCTGTCTCAGGTCGTCTCCTCGACGGTGCGAAACGACGCCGTCCGTCGTCTCGACGGACGCGCCGCGTCTGGCGCGACCCAGACGTCGAGCAGCCCCGAGCTGTTGCGGGGTGAGGCCGTGCTGGTGGGCACGTCGGTCCGCGCGTCGCTCAATTCCCGTCCCGACTGCGTCCAGTCCGACCAGACCGTCGTCGCCAGCTGCGTGCGCGACGCCCTGTCGGCGATCTCGGCCTCCGCCGTGCCAGCCGGCGTCGAATTGGCGTGGGTCCAGCCGGGGGCCGGGATACTGGCGTCGTCGGCGAACCTCGACGCCGCGCTGGGTCCCGGCGTGGCTGCTGCGCTGCCGAGCTCGCCGGCTGCGGCCCAGGCGGTGGCCGCCCAGCTCTCGACCGGTGCGGCGGCCATCGTGGGAGGCCACGCCATCGCGGTGGGCGCCTATCCCGACGTCGTGATCGCGCGTGGACCCGGCCTCCCGGGGACGGCGCGAGTGATGGGTGTGGCGATCGCCGTCCGCGCCCTCGACCGCGGCTATCTGGAACAGCTGCGGGCGGACGATCCCACGCTCTCGCTGGCCTTGGTCGGACCGACGAGCGTGCTCAGCAGCTCCGGTGCCTGGAACCCCGCATTCAGCACCGTGCAGAGCGTGGCGACCCAGGTGCTCTCCGGCAGCGGTGCGGTGACGTCGGCCACGGTCCAGGGCCGCCTCGTGGCGGGCCAGTCCGTGGCCGCCAGCAACAACAAGCCGGTCATGGCTTTCCTGTCGTCCACCCCGACCACGGTCGTCGACCAGACCCAGAACGATCTCTTCCGCACGCTGTTCATCATCGCCCTCGGTGGCACGCTCCTCGCTCTGCTCCTGGCATCGCTGGTGGGAGACCGAGTGGGCTCGGACCTTCGGCGGCTCACCAACGCCGCCGAGTCCATCCGCGGCGGGGACCTCGACGTCCGGGCCAGGGTCAGCTCGGAGGACGAGGTGGGGAGGCTGGGCGCGGCGTTCGACTCGATGGCCGACTCCATCGACGAGCAGTCGTCGGCGCTGCGCGCCGCAGCCCAGGACGAGAGTCGCCTCCGCGGGCGGCTCGAGGCCGTCGTGGGAGGCATGGGCGAGGCCCTCGTCGCCGTCGACTCCGGCGGCAGGATCACCGACTTCAACCAGGCTGCCGAGGAGCTGGTCCTCGTCAGCGACACCGCGGCCCGCGGTCGCCCCGTGTCCGATGTGATCACCCTGGTCGGCGAGGACGGTGCCGACCTCAGCGCCTATCTGCGGCGTCCGCCCGACCAACGATGGAGCACGCAGTGCTGGCTCCAGCTGGGAGAACGCGGGCTCGTGCCGGTGGCCGTGTCCGCCGGCGCGCTGCGCGGTCAGGGACCGGGTGGCGGCGGCGCCGTCTTCGTGCTGCGCGACCTGCGCCGGGAGCACGAGGTCGAGCGGATGAAGACCGAGTTCCTGTCCCGGGTGGGCCACGAGCTGCGCACGCCGCTCACCGGCATCATGGGCTTCAGCGACCTCATGGCTCGCAAGGCCGTCCCGCCCAACCAGGCCCGGGTCTGGCACGGGGAGATCCTCGAGCAGTCGAAGCGCCTGCTCAGAGTGGTAGAGCGCCTCGAGTTCTTCGCCTCTGCCGGGGCCGGACGGCTGCGGCTGCGCCCTGACTGGGTGGATGTCCGGGTGCTGATCGACGACGTCGTCTCCCTCTGGGAGACCAGGCTTCAGGATCCGTGGCTGATCAGCCGCCGGGTCGAGCGGGACCTCGACCCGGTGGTCGCGGATCGTCGCTGGATCCGACTGGCGATCGACGAGCTGGTCGACAATGCCGTGAAGTTCTCTCCCGACGGTGGAGAGGTCGTTGTCATGGCCCGGACGGTCCGCAGCGGTCGCGTGCTGGAGATCTCGGTGACCGATCACGGCAAGGGGATGTCCGAGCAGGAGGCGGCGGCAGCCTTCGGGGAGTTCGTGCAGGGTGACAGCTCCGATACCCGCCGCTTCGGAGGCCTGGGGCTGGGGCTGTCGCTGGTCCAGCGGGTGGTCGAGGGGCATGGCGGGAGCGTCGCGTGGGAGTCGTATCCCGGACGGGGCTCCAAGTTCTCGCTGCTCCTGCCCATCACCGCCCGCCAGGAGACAAGGGTCGGAGTGTCGGACTGAACGACGACCGACCGAACCACACAGCATCGCCGGGGCGGCCGGCATAGTCTCGGTCAATGCAGGAAAGTCATCGCACCTCGATCAACTCGGCCTCGCTGTCCGCCGACGAGGTCGCTCGGCGAAGCTTTCCCACCGTGCGGAAGGGCTTCGACCCGACTGACGTCCGGATGTTCCTCGACAGCGTCGCCGAGCAGCTCCAGACCCTCTACGACCGCGAGGACGATCTGCGGCTTCGGCTCGCCCGAGCCGAACAGCAAGCAGCTCATCCGGAGATGGACGAGGCCACGCTGACGGCCGCCCTCGGTCAGGAGACGACGCGGGTCCTGCGCAGCGCTCACGATGCCGCCGCCGACACGAAAGCCCGGGCGGAGGAGGGCGCCACAGAGGTGATCCACCTGGCCCACGAGGAAGCGGCGCGCATCCGGACCGAGGGCGAGCGGGCGGCGGCCGATCGTGCCAGCGAGGCCGAGGTGACGGCCGCACGGATCCGCAGCGGCGCCGCGGCCGACGCGGACTCGGTGATGGAGGCCGCCCGCCAGGAGGCCCAGGCCATGGTGGCGGGAGTCCAGGAGGACTGCCGGGGGATGGTGCGGGAGGCCCAGGAGGTGCGGGCCAGGGTGCTCGCCGACCTGGTTCGCCGCCGGCGCGCCCTCTACGGTCAGGTCGAGCAGCTTCGGGGCGGACGCCACAGCCTGGTCGAGGCGCTGCGGGAGGCGCGACTGTCGTTCGACCACATCCTGGAGACCCTCCAGCGCGACTTCGATCCGGGTGGCGTGGCGCAACCCCCGGCTGAGGACGGTCCCGCCGAGGCGGAGCGCTCCGTCGCACCGATGCGAGAGCCTCCGCGCCGGCCAGGCGGCGATGACGCCGGCGACGCCGGACGACACTCGCCCGAACGGGCAGTCGCCTCCGCCGAGAGCAGCGTGCCGGGTTCCCCTTCGACGGCCACCGGAGCCCTCGGCGGCCAGCCGGCGACGCGGGGTCAGGCCTCCGACGTCGCGACCTCGACGCAACCGTCCCGGCCGCAGCACCTGGCGGCCCCAGGCTCGGCGGCAACCCACCAGTCGGCCCCTGTGCCGGGGACCGGCGAGGTTCCTCCGCCATCCACCGCTGAGGAGGAGGGCGCCGGCGACAGGGACGGCGCGGGAGGCCCCCCCGACGGCGACGAGCAGGCGGTCGACCGCCGGCGTTCGGGCTTTCGCATCATCCGAAGGGCGCGGCACGCGCCACCCGACGAGACGCAGGGGCGGCGCGCCAGCTCCAAGGAGACGACGAGGGCGCCGACGCCCGAGGATGAGGAGGGAATCCGGATCCTGGCCTCGGCGCCCGGCACAGCCGCTCCGGCCCCGACACGGCCCGCTCGGCCCGACGGCGCCGATGACAGCGGGTCCGGTGCCGCCGGGCGATCGCGTGCGAAGCCCGCTCCTCGTCCCCGGGGACGCTCGGGTGGACGCCACCGCGCTCCCGGTTCCTCCGCGGTCGACGAGCTGTTCGCCAAGATCAAGGCCGGCCGCTCGCCCTCGGCAGGCAGAGGTCGTCAGGAGGTCCCCGAGCGTGGTGCGGCCGAGCAGCCCAAGGTCGAGGAGGCGGCGGAGGCGGAGGGGCAGCGACCGGCCGGCGACGAGGTGGCCGCACCCGACGAGAAGCCGCAGGCCGAGGACAAGCCCCAGGCTGAGGCCGACGAGAAGCCCGAGCCCGAGCCCCAGGAGAAGCCCCAGGCCGAGGCCGACGAGAAGCCCCAGGCCGAGGAGAAGCCCGAGCCCGACACACAGACGGAGCCCGACACACAGACCGAGCCCGACACACCGACCGAGCCCCAGCAGCAGCCCGTGACGGCCGACAAGACGGAGGAGGCGGCCGAGGCCACTGAGGAGTCGGAGGACGACGGGGGCTCGACCGTGGAGATCTCGTTTCTTCGGCGGCGTGACGACGCCATCGGTCCGATCACGGTGGCGCTGTCACGCAGGCTCAAGCGCGCCCTCCAGGACGATCAGAACGACCTCCTGGACCGACTGCGCAGCCGCGGTTCCCGTCAGCTCGTCGAGATCCTTCCTCCGGTCGCCGACCACGAGGAGCACTTCCGGCGGGCGGGTGTCGAGCTCCTGGAGCGGGCCGAGCGGGCCGGCACGTCCTTCCTCCGTGAGGGCCGGGAGAGCGAGGGCAGGTCGAACGGCAGGGCCGGCGGGGAGAAGGGGTCGGTCGTGCTGGCGGGCGAGCTGGCGAGGGCGATCACCGATCCCCTGCGCCGGCGGCTCGAGCGGTCCCTCGGCGATGCCGACGAACCGGACGATGCGGCGCTGCTCGACAACGTGGGCGCGGCGTACCGGGAGTGGAAGGGGCCGCGGATCGAGCGGGTGGCCGGCGACCACGTCGTCGCCGCCTTCTCGCGAGGCGAGCTCGGGGTCGCCCGTGCGGGCACGTCCCTTCGCTGGATCGTGGACGACGGGGACGAGCGATGCCCCGACTGCGACGACAACGCCCTGGCAGGGCCGTTGCCCCGGGGAGAGCGGTATCCGACGGGCCAGGCCCACCCGCCGGCGCACAGCGGCTGCCGCTGTCTCCTCGCGCCTCCGCCCGCGTAGGCTGACCGGGTGCGTTCCCCCCAGGACGTGCCGCGGCGAAGCCGCGGCATCACGCGAGGGCGTATCTGGATCGTCGTTGCGATCGTCGCTCTCTTCCTGCTCCTGACCTCGCTGCGGGGTATCGCCGTCTTCTACACGGATTACCTGTGGTTCAGCTCGGTCCACCTGACCACGGTGTGGAAGGGCGTGCTGGGGACCAAGATCGGCCTGGCGGTCGTGTTCTGCGCCATCTTCTTCGCCGGCATGTGGGCGAGCCTCGCCATCGCCGACCGCATCGCCGTGAGCTTCAGCCCCCTCGGCCCCGAGGACGAGCTGGTGCGCCGGTACCGCAACGCCGTCCGGCCACGGGCCCGGCTCGTGCGCACGATCGCCGCGCTCATCCTCGCCCTCATCGTTGGAACCGGGGCATCTGGTCAGTGGCACAACTGGATCCTCTTTCGCAACTCCGTTCCCTTCGGGATCAAGGACCCGCAATTCCACATGGACGTCGGGTTCTACGTCTTCAAGCTGCCGTTCCTCTCATTCCTCGTCGGGTGGACCTTTCTCGCCCTGGCGGTGATCCTCGTCATCACCGTCGTCGCCCACTACCTCAACGGCGGCATCCGGTTCCAGGGCCCGGGACAACGGGTCAACCCGATGGTGAAGGTGCACATCTCGGTTCTGCTGGCCCTGATCGCTCTGGTCAAGGCGGCTGGCTACTTCCTGCAGCGTTACGAGCTGACCGCGTCCACGCGCGGATTCGTCCAGGGCGCCACCTACACCGACGTCCACGCCCAGCTGCCCGCCCTCACCCTGCTCATCTTCATCTCGCTGGCCGCCTTCGTGATCTTCCTCGTCAACATCCGGCGTCGAGGCTGGGTCCTGCCGGTCATCGGCGTTGGCCTGTGGGCGTTCATCTCGCTCGTCGTGGGGGCCATCTACCCGGCGTTCATCCAGACCTTCAAGGTCCAGCCGGCGCAGAACAGCCTGGAGCGGCCCTACATCACCCGCAACATCAATGCCACTCGTCAGGCGATGGGCATCAACAACGTCCAGTACCCGATCCCGTTCTCCTACGCCCAGAACCTCACACCCAGCGAGCTGGCGGCCGACGTGCCCACCCTGTCCAGCGTGCGGCTGTGGGACCCGAACTTCGCCGTGACCACGTTCGAGAAGCTCCAGGACATCCGTTCCTACTACCTGTTCAATGAGCTCGCGCTCGACCGGTACGTCCTCGACGGCCAGAACACCCCCGTGATCGCAGCCGTGCGCCAGCTCAACCAGGGCCAGCTTCCCTCCGCGTCGTGGGTCAACTCGCACCTGCAGTTCACCCACGGCTACGGGGCGGTGTTGTCGCAGGCGAACCTGGCCAACGCCGATGGCAACCCCTCATTCGCCATTCAGGACGTCCCGCCGAGCTCGACGAGCGGCGCTCCGGTGATCACCCAGCCTTCGGTCTACTTCGGCTTGAACAACCCCGGTTACGTGATCGCCGACACCAAGCAGCCCGAGATCGACTTCCAGAAGCCGAACGGTGCCAACCAGGAGAGCACCTACCACGGGACCGGCGGGGTGGAGGCAGGGTCGATCTTTCGTCGAGCGGCCTTCGCCCTTCGGTTCGCCGACATCAACCCGCTCATCTCCGGTCAGGTGACGAGCCACTCGCGGGTGATGTTCGTCCGCGACATCAGGGATCTCGTCAACAAGGCGGCGCCGTTCCTCCAGTACGACGCCGACCCCTATCCGGTGCTGTTGAACGGTCGCATCTACTGGGTCCAGGACGCCTACACGACCACTGACCGCTATCCGTACGGACAGACCGCGGACGTCTCTGCGGTGAACGGCGCCAGCGGGCTCAACTCGAGCTTCAACTACGTGCGCAACTCGGTGAAGGTGCTGATCGACGCCTACAACGGATCGATGACCTTCTACCAGATGGATCCTCACGATCCCCTGGTCAACGCGTACGGCAAGGCCTTCCCCCACCTGTTCACGCCGGCCAAGGACATGAGCCCGGAGCTGCGGGCGCACCTGCGCTACCCCGAGGACATCTTCACGGTGCAGTCGGCCATGTTCGGGCGCTACCACATCACCAACGCCAACCAGTTCTACGCCGCCGGCGACGCCTGGGACCTCTCCCAGGATCCGGGATCGGGCTCCCCGTCAGCGGCGCTGCAGACGACGGCGACGACGAACGCCCAGGGGTTCCAGGTCGGGCCCAGCCGGGCCAAGCGCATGGCGCCGATCTACCAGCTGACGCGCCTGCCCGGTCAGTCGCAGATGAGCTTCAACCTGCTCGAGCCGTTCGTCCCCGTGTCGCAGAACGACCAGCAGCAGAACCTGACCGGCTTCATGGTCGCCGACTCCGACCCCGACCATTACGGACAGCTCCAGGCCTACGTGACGCCCAGGGGCCAGCAGATCGACGGCCCAGCCCTGATCGACGCGCGCATCAGCGCGGTGACCTCGATCTCTCAGCAGATCAGCCTGCTGAACCAACAGGGGTCACAGGTGCTGCTCGGCAACGTCCTCATGATCCCGATCGACCAGTCGTTGCTGTACATCCGGCCCCTCTACGTCCAGTCGTCGCGCAACCCCCTGCCCGAGTTCAAGAAGATCATCGTCGTCTACGGCAACCAGGCGGCGATGGAGGACACCCTGAGCCAGGCGCTGACCGACCTCTTCGGGGCGCCGGTGCCCGGGCTGCCGTCCACGTCGCCGGCGGGTGCGGCCACCGGACCGACCACCGTGACGCCCTCGCCCGGCCCCGCCGTGTCGTCGACGGTGGCCCAGCTGCTGGTGCAGGCCCAGGCGGCCTACGCCCAGGCTCAGAACGACCTCAAGGCTGGTGACCTCGGCAAGTACCAGACCGACATCAACCAGGCCGGCAACCTGCTCAACCAGGCGGCCCAGGCGGCGGCAGCCTCCGGCGGGTCGTCACCGACCACGACCCCGCCGGCCACCACTCCTCCGACCACCTCGCCACCTGCCCCGACCACGGGCTCGACCAACTCCGCCCTCGGGAGACCGGCCGGCCCCGGCTGACGGGTCCGCCGACGCTGGTAAGCTTGGCGGTTCACGACGCGGGGTGGAGCAGTCTGGTAGCTCGTCGGGCTCATAACCCGAAGGTCGTGGGTTCAAATCCCACCCCCGCCACCACGTCAGAAGCCCTGGTCACGGAGGTCTCCGGGCCAGGGCTTCGTCGTGTTCGGGGAACTTTCACAGCGCTGTGTTGACGGGGCCTGTCTGTGAAGTTGTCTGAAACTGACAGAGGCGGTCGAGCGATGACTTGGCTCCGCAAATTGCCGATCTCGATGAGCTGCGTGTCGATCGCGACCGCTGGGTCTGACGGGAGCGCGGCCGATACAGACGGCGGCGTTCACATCGCGTACCAGGTCTTCGGGACCGGGCCCTTCGCCCCCCCGGAGCGGCGGGTCCGCCGGTCACTGTTGTATCCCACTGGGAGCGCCCAGGCTGACGAGCAGCCGGTTGAAGCTGATGCCCGCCCGCGTCGAGGCGTCCTCTCCCCCGGTCTGGCCCTGGGTGCGTGCCAGGGTGTTCCCGATCGCGCCCCCAGCGCTGCCCCCGCCGCCCCAGCCGATCTCCAGGTTGGGGTAGGCATCGTGGAGAGTCCCCACTACTTCCCCGGTGGCCACTCGCTGGCCAACGCTCACCGAGGGCGCGACGTTCTCGGCGTAATAGACGACCTGTCCGGCCAGGGCACCGCTATCTAGCTGCAGAGCGATGAAGGTGCCGTCGGGCCATCCCGCCTCGTAGGTCATCCGGATAGTGCCGCTGCCGAGCGCGATCAGCGGTCCGCTTCCGCTGTAATCGACGCCCTGATCGATGCGCTTCGGCTGTAGATTCGAGACCCGCGAAAGAGGGTTGACGTAACCAGTGGAGGTTGGTGGGAGAGGCTGCGGCGACGCTGCCGTGGCGAGGGCCGTCTGGTTGCCGGCCCCCGAAGCCAGGGCGGCGTCTTCCGCCTGCTCGGCGGCAACCAGCCGGGCCTGTTCCATCCTGAGCTCTGCCTGCCTCTGCGCCAGCCGTTGGGCGCTGGCGCGCTCGTCCCCAGTCACGGTGTCGACATACTCGGTGCGCACGACCTGATCGCGCTCAGTGCCGCTCAACACGCCGTCGCTCGACGAAGCGGGGCCGCCATCGACGAAGGCAGCCACCGCCTGGAGCCGCAGGCTCGACTTGACCGCCTGGACGTCGCTCTCGGTCTGAGCCAGCGCCTTTTGGGCCGCCGCCAGCTGCAGACCAGTGGCCTCCAGCTGGGCACGGATGCTATCGGACTGGCTGGACTGCACGGCAGCTACCAGGTTGGCATTGTCGGCTTCTGCGGGTGGGACTGAGACGTCGACCAGTCGGCCCCCGAGGGCGACCGCGGGAACCGGTTTGAGCGCCGTGGCCACTGGGTGCCCAAATACGGCCACGGTGCCCAAGGCAGCTGCTGCACGGCGCCAGCGTGGCCGGCCCAGTGACCTGAGGGCCGACAGCCTCCCTCCGAGCACAGCTCGCCTACTCGCGGTGGGGCGCGCTGGCTCCACCTGTGTGAACTCCTTCCCAGCCATCTCCGGCGCCCTTGGCCACTGGACTTGGCGCGCTCAATCTTTAGGCAAGCCTAAGGGCCGGCGTCAAGTTCGGCGAAGGAGCGATAGTTGCATCCCATGCCGCGGCACCCGTGGCTGAAGTCGCTCGCGGGGTCAGAGGAGTCGTGGGTCCCTCGGGCTCCTCGACCAGCCGCCCCCCTTCTGAGATCACGCGCTGGAACCAGCGGAGTCCCACCGGCGAGAATCAGACAACGACCTGCTCTCGCCGCCGGCCACAACTGCGCTCACTCCGAAAGGAAGCCTGATGCCAGACAGCACGCAATCTTCGGATGGGGTCATCACCAAACGCAGCAGCAAGTCCGTCCCACAGATCATCGACGGACTGAAGGATCTGATGGCGGATCGGGGCTTCACGGTGTTCAACGTCATCGATCACAGCGGCGTAGCCGAGCGAGCTGGTGTGCAGATGCCCGACTCGAAACTCGTCATGTTCGGGAAGCCGGCTGTGGGCGCGTCGGTGATGGTCGCGCAGCCGCTCGCTGCGTTGGATATCCCGCTCAAGGTGTTGGTGTGGGATGACGGGAACGGAGTGGTATCAGTGAGTTGCAACTCACCAGGGTTCTTGGCCGAACGGCACCACCTCGAGGGTACATTGCGTGCGCCCTTCGACGCGGTTGAGTCGATCGTTGAGGCACTACCTGGTGCATGACTTGCGCTGATCCGAGCGGGTGACGGGCGCTCGGAGATCGCCGTCGCGTCTGGGTGTTCAGATCGGGATGGCGTAGCGGACGTACACGACACCGTTGTCGAACCGGCGCTCGTCGAGCAGCTCGAGCTGGGCGCGTAATTCGCTGGAAAGCGATCGCTTGCCTCGACCGACGACCACGGGATAGATGAAGAGGTCGCACTCGTCGACCAGCCCAGCCCGGAACGCGTGCGCTGCGAGGTTCGGACCACCCACCATCAGGTCACGGCTGGCACCGGCCTTGATCGCACGGATGGAGTCCGGGTCGAAGTGGCGTTCGAGACGACTCTTGGCGGTCGAGACTGCATCCAAGGTTGTGGAGTAGACGATCTTGTCCGCCGCCTGCCAAACGTGTGCGAAGTCAGCCATGAGCTCCGATTGGGTGGCCAGCGCCGGGTCGCTCTCCCAGACGGCCATCGTCTCGTACATGCGCCGTCCGTAGAGGTGGGTGCCGAGCGGGCGCACGAGGTCGGTGATGAACGCAAGGACCTCGTCGTTGGGGGCGGTCCACTGGAAGTTGCCGTGCTCGTCCTCGATGAACCCGTCGAGCGACACGTTGGACACGTAGATCAGCTTGGCCATGCGCAACTCCCGAGCGCCGAAGCACCCTTCGTCAAAGAAGTCGTCATCGGGCCCGAGCGTTACCGGCCCTTGCCTCCGCCGCCTCCTTCAAGGCTTCGAGTGTTTCTTGCATGCTCTGACGGTTGAAATCCGCACGGTCCGCGATTCCCGTACGGACGGTGCTCGCGAGCCTCACCGGTGCCAACCGTAGATCGACCCAGGTTTCCCGGACACGGCATCCCGTTTTTGTCTCTTCGATCGTGTACTCCCAGTCGGCGATCGGCACCAGTGGCGCGGTCACGCGGAAGCCGAAGCGCCGACCAGGGTCGGCCGCCATCACGGTCACGAGGGTCGACCATCGGCGCCGCGCAGACCGATTTCGGCCGAGGAATCTGGCGCCAACACCCGGACCATCCCCGCCCAGCCAGCGCCCTCCGGTGCTCTCAGGGCTCCACTCGGCCATGCGCGGCAGGTCGCTGATCAGGTCATACACGGCGTCTCGGGAGGCGCTGATGTCCTGTGTCACCGACACGCGATCTCGCATATCTGGAAGCTTGTCATATCGGGCCCCCGCGAGCCCCCTTGACCTTGACCTATGGGCAGGGTTCAAGCTGGTCCCGTGGACGAACTGCTTGGCATTGGGGAGTTCTCAAAG
>JBPYEZ010000007.1:0-24509 GCA_051984395.1 Acidimicrobiales bacterium
CTGGCTGTCGGGCCGGCTGACCCGTGCGGCGACGGCATAACCCAGCCCGGTGCCCAGGCACCCGTAGGGGCCGGGATCCATCCAGCAGCCGGGTTCGTAGGAGTCGACGAGCCGACCCGCGTATGACACGAAGTCACCCCCGTCGCAGATGACGACGGCGTCGCGGTCGAGGCGAGGGCGCAGCTCTCCGTACACCCGAGCAGGATGGACCTGGTCGCCACCGGCCTCGAGCTCGGTCCTCTCCGCCTCCCTCGCCGCCAGCTCCTCGTCCCGCAGGCGCGAGATCCAGGGCTCGTGGTCCCGTCGGCCGGGGTGGGCCGCCCCGCGCTCGGCCATCCCCGCGAGCGTGGTGGAGATGTCACCGGCGGGAGCCGACGCCACCTGGACGTGGGTGGCCCGCACGTCGGGACTGTCGACGACGTGGACCACCTGCGCCGAGCCAAAGCTGCCGAACGACAGCCTGAAGTCGAGGGGCGTCCCCACCACCACGACGACGTCCGCCTCCTTGAGCGCGCGCCGGGTCCGGGAGAAGGCGAGCTCGTGGTCGGCCGGAAGGCACCCGCGGCCCAGGCCGTTGGCAAAGGTCGGCACCCGCAGCGTCTCGACGAGCTGGCGGAGGGCGTCCCAGGCGCCGTCCCACCACACGTCGCTGCCGGCCACCAGCGTGGGACGTTCAGCCGTGGCCAGCAGGGTGGCGGCCGCGGCCACCTGGTCAGGGTCGGGGGCGGCACCGCGGGCCGCGACCGGCGGCGGGACCTGCGCCTCGGCCTCGCCGAACAGGACGTCGAGCGGGACGTCGAGGAAGACCGGCCCGCGATGCGGCGTCAGGGCCGTCTCCACGGCGCCGCGCACCGCGGTCGGGATCTCGGTGATCGCCGACACGGTGCCGGCGGACTTGGTGATCGGGGACATGATCGGCACATGGTCCAGCTCCTGGAGGGAACCCGCCCCCCAGCGACCCTGTGGTGCCCGCCCTGCCAGCACGACGAGCGGCGACCCGTTGAAGTGCGCCGTCGTGGTGGCGCTCACGCCGTTGGTGACACCCGGTCCGGCGGTGAGCACCGCCACCCCCGGTCGACGGGTCAGCTTGGCGGCGCCCTCTGCGGCGAAGGTGGCCGTCTGCTCGTGGCGCACGTCCACGATCCGCCATCCAGCCTTCACGCATGCGTCGTAGACAGGGAAGATGTGGCCGCCCGAGAGAGTGAAGATGGCGTCGACGCCCTGGCCCGAGAGCCCCTCCAGCACCAGCTCCCCGCCGTGGCCCTTGGTCGTCATCGTGTCCTCCCGTGTCGGCGGCGCCTACGCTAACCGGGATCACCCGGGAAAAGGCCATCCGTCGCGCCAGGGCCACGGGGCCAGCCCTGGGTGCGCGCCCGCGGCGCCGTCCCGTAGCGTGAACCCGTGAGGCCCTCGGCCGCCTCCTCCCCCGCCGACCTGGATGCCGTGGCGCGCTCGGTCGACGAGCGCATCGAGCAATTGCTGGCGACGGAGGTCGCCCGCTGGCGCGACGTCGATCCGGACCTGCTCGAGCCGCTGCGCGCCCTGCGGAACCTCCTGCTCGCCGGGGGCAAGCGGCTGCGACCGGGCTTCTGTCACTGGGCCTTCGTCGGGGCGGGCGGGGCACCGTCGGACCCGCTGGTGACCAACGCGGGAGCCGCTCTCGAGCTGCTGCACTCGTTCGCCGTGATCCACGACGACGTGATCGACGCCTCCGACTACCGGCGGGGTCGCCCGAGCATCAACCGGGCCTTCGCCGACCGTCACGCCGAGACGGGCTGGCGAGGAGAGGGTCGGCGCTTCGGCGACGGTGCGGCGGTCCTCGTCGGCGACCTCGCCTTCGTCTACGCCGACATGCTCCTGGCCGACGCTCCCCGCCAGGCGATCGACGTCTTCGCCGAGCAGCGCCTCGAGGTGAGCCTCGGTCAGTACCTCGATCTGCTCGGGACCGCCCGGGGCGACACCAGCGCCGAGCAGGCCCGGCGTATCTGTCTCTACAAGTCCGGCAAGTACACCGTCGAGCGCCCCCTCCACCTCGGGGCGGCGCTGGCCGGCCGCCTGGACGAGCTGGGCGCCTACCTGAGCGCCTTCGGCCTGCCCCTCGGCGAGGCCTTCCAGCTGCGTGACGACCTGCTGGGGGCCTTCGGCGACCCCGAGATCACCGGCAAACCGGTCGGCGAGGACCTCCGGGAGGGCAAGCCGACCGCGCTCTACGTGCTCGCCACGGCGCGGGCCGACGGTGCCGCCGCCGAGCTCTTGGCCGAGCGGTTCGGCTCCGCCAGCCTGACGTCGGACGAGGTGGCCCGGCTGCAGTCCATCCTCGTCGAGACCGGTGCTCGACAGCGGGTCGAGGAGACGATCGACGGGCTGCTCGAGCGGGCGCTGGTGGCCCTCGAGGCCGTGCCCGTCACCGAGGAGGCTCGGGCCCGCCTCGCCGAGCTCGCCCACTTCGTGGCCGACCGCGACGGCTGAGCCCGGCGCGACCTGCCGAACCGGCCGGCAACCGCCGCCCGTGAGGTTCCGATAGCGTAGGATCGGAGGTCTCCGCGCCGATGATCCTGGAGCACGTCAACAGCCCGGCGGAGCTGCGGGCGCTCGACCAATCCGAGCTCGCCCAGCTGGCCGACGAGATCCGCGCCTTCGTAGTCGAGGCCGTGTCGGCCACGGGCGGCCACCTGGGCTCGAACCTGGGCGCGGTCGAGCTCACCCTCGCCGTCCACCGCGTCTTCGACTCGCCCCGCGACGTCATCCTGTGGGACACCGGTCATCAGGCCTACGTCCACAAGCTCGTCACCGGGCGGCGTGCCGGCTTTGCCCAGCTCCGTCAGGCCGGTGGGCTGTCGGGGTATCCCTCGCGCCAGGAGTCCGAGCACGACTGGGTCGAGAACAGCCACGCCTCCACCATCCTCAGCTACGCCCACGGGATCTCCACCGCCCTCGACCTGCAGACGGCGGGCGACGGCCCCGACCGCCGGGTGGTGGCGATCGTCGGCGACGGGGCACTCACCGGGGGGATGGCGTACGAGGCGCTCAACAACCTGGGCCACAGCGGACGCCGGGTGGTGATCGTGCTCAACGACAACGGCCGGTCCTACGCGCCGACCGTGTCGCATCTGTCGGAGAGCCTGACCCGGCTGCGCCTCAACCCGTCGTACGTCCAGACCCGCAACCGCGTCAAGCAGTTCCTGCGTGACGTGCCCGCCATCGGCGGCCTGGCCTACACGAGCGCCCAGGGCCTGACGGCGGCGCTGCGCGAGGTCATCGAGCCGCACGTGTTCTTCGAGTCGCTCGGAGTTCGCTACACCGGCCCCCTCGACGGCCACGACATCGAGGCCATGGAGCAGGCCCTGCGGCACGCCGCCGAGTGGGACGGACCCATCGTGATCCACGTCCTGACTCACAAGGGCAAGGGGTACGCGCCCGCCGAGGACGACCAGGTGCAACGACTCCACGACCTCAAGGTGCGCCCGGCGGGCGCGGGGCCCACAGGCGACGGGGACGCGCCGATCCAGTGCACCGACGCCTTCACCCAGGCCATGGTCGAGCTCGGCGACGACCACCCGGACGTCGTGGCCATCACCGCGGCGATGCCCGGGCCGACCGGGCTCCTGCCGTTCCAGTCCCGGTTCCCGGACCGGTGCTTCGACGTGGGGATCGCCGAGCAGCACGCGGTCACGGCGGCGGCGGGCATGGCCATGATGGGCCTACGTCCAGTGGTGGCCATCTACTCCACGTTCCTCTGCCGCGCCTTCGATCAGGCCAACCTGGACGTGGGCCTTCACGGGCTCCCCGTCGTGTTCGCGATCGACCGGGCCGGCATCACCGGCGATGACGGCCCCTCGCACCACGGAGTGCTCGACCTGGCTCTCACCCTCGCCATCCCCGGCATGACCGTCTTCGCGCCCTCGTCGGCCCAGGAGCTGCCCGTCATGCTGCGCACCGCGGTCGAGCTGGACGGCCCCGCCGCCATCCGGTACCCGAAGGGACCCGCCCGCCAGGTCGACGCGGCCAGCGTGGGCTCGGGCACGTCGGCCCGCAAGGTCCGCCAGGGCGACGGCACCGTGTGCCTGCTGGCCGTGGGAAAGCTGCTGACCGCCGCCGAGGAGGCCGCCGACGAGCTGGGCGCCCAGGGCATCGCCGCCACCATCTGGGACGTACGCGTGGTGAAGCCACCCGACCCCGCCATGCTCGCCGACGCCGCCGGCCACGGTGTCGTGGTCACCGTCGAGGACGGCATCAGGGTGGGCGGAGCGGGCGCCTTCCTGGTCGATGCCATGGCCGCCCTGAACGAGGCCCGGCGTATCCCGCCCGTTCTCGTGCTCGGCATCCCCGTCGCCTACATCCCACAGGGCAAACCCGCCCAGATCCTGACCGACCTCGGTCTCGACGGACCGGGCATCGCGGCGTCGGTGCGCAACGTGCTCGAGACGAGCCCGGCGACCGCCCGCTTCGACGTGGACTGATCTGCGGCTGCTGACCAGGGCCCTCAGGCGCTGGGCTCGTTCCCCACCACGCTGACGAAGCTCACGCACTCACCGGGCGAGCCGCCCAGGTTGTGGGTCAGGCCCAACGTGCGGCCCCGGTCCAGTGACGCGACCCGGCGCTCGGCCGGAGCCTCTCCGCGGAGCTGGAGCCAGCACTCGAACAGCATGCGCAGCCCCGAGGCGCCGATGGGATGGCCGAAGCTCTTGAGGCCGCCGTCGGGGTTGACCGCCAGCTCCCCGTCGAGATCGAACGTGCCCGCCAGCACCTCCTTCCACGCCGAGCCCCGCTCGGCGAAGCCCAGGTCCTCCATCAGCACCAGCTCGGTGGGCGTGAAGCAGTCATGGACCTCGGCCATGGCCAGCTCGGCCCGGGGGTCGGTGATACCGGCCTGCCGGTAGGCGTCAGCCGCCGAGCGCACGACCTCCTCGAAGGTCGTGTAGTCGTAGCCGGGGTCGATGGGACCGGCGGCGGGACCGGCGGCAAACGCGAGCGCCTTCACGTAGAGCGGGTTTTCGCAGTAGCGGTGGGCGTCCTCGGCCCGCACGATCACCGCCGCCGCCGAGCCGTCGCTCACCCCCGAGCAGTCGAAGATGCCGAGGGGGCCGGCCACGATGGGCGAGCAGGCGATGGTCTCCTTGGGCACCTCCTTGCGGAACTGGGCCCGAGGGTTGCGCGCACCGTTGTAGTGGTTCTTCCAGGCGATGCGGGTGAACACGTCCTTCAGCTCGTCCTGGTCGACCCCGTACTTGTGGGCATAGGCCGGCGACAGCAGGCTGAACAGGGCGGGAGCGGTGAGGCTGGCGGCCGTGCCGTCGTCCACCGGCCTGGTGGTGACCAGGCCCGAGAACCCCGAGTCCTTGAGCTTCTCCACCCCGATGGCCATGGCCGTGTCGTAGGCACCCGACGCGACGGCGTAGCAGGCGTTGCGGAACGCCTCCGAGCCGGTGGCGCACATGTTCTCCAGCCGGCTGACCGGCCGGTAGTCGAGCTTGAGGGGGCGCGACAGCGTGAGCCCGCTGATGCCCGAGCCCATGGTGCCGAGCCAGAAGGCGTCGATGTCGTCGACCTTGACTCCCGCCGAGCCGATGGCCTCGTTGGCGGCGTCGACGAGGAGGTGGTCGGCTCCCTTGTCCCAGTGCTCGCCGAAGGGCGTGCATCCCATCCCGACGATGGCGACGCGATCGCGGATCCCGTTCGATGCCATCAGGCCGTTCCCTCCTGTGTGTCGGTCGCCCGCACGGGGCGGGCCTTCCAGAAGTAATTGTGCACCCCGTCGGCGGTGAACAGGCGCCGGAACGTCATCTCCACGCGGTTGCCGATGGCGACCGTCTCGGGGTCCACGTCCGTCAGCTCGCAGCGGAACCGGCCGCCTCCGTCGAAGTCGACGACCGCGGCCACCACCGGTGGGCTGAGCGAGAACGCCAGGCGATCGACGGTGAACGTCGCCACCGTGGCGGGGACGTCGGCGAGGCGCTCGGGGACCATGTGGTCCACGGCGCGACAGTGCACACACACGCGCGTGGGCGGAAGGTGGCGCGTCCCGCACGCGGTGCACCGCGAGCCGGTGAAGGCGAGCTTCCACGCCTCCGAGCGGAACGACGCGGGCGCGGCGGGCGCCTCGGGATCGGGGCGACGCGGAGGCTCCCGCACCAGCTGCCCCCGCCAGGTCAGGAACGACGTGTACGACAGGCCGGGGCGCCCGGACTCGATCTGCTCGGCCAGCGTGCTCGCGGGCGTGTACGCCGCCAGCGCCTCTGTCGTGCGGAAGAGGCGCACGTCGGCCCCATCGGCCAGCGTCACCAGGGCGACGAGCTGGCCGGGCGTGGCCCGGTCGAGCGCGGCAGCGAGCATCAGGCCGGGCTGTGCCGCGCCGGCGTTGCCGATCGAGTCCGTGAGGTCAGGCGCCACCGCCTCGCGGCGGACACCGGAGAGGGCGACGAAGCGCCGGGCCGCCCGGCTGTGGGTGCCGGTCACGAGGAGGTGGTCGATCTCGTCAGCGGTGCTACCCGCCTCCTTCAGGGCGTGGGTGAAGGCGGCCTCGACCAGGGGAACGTAGGCGTGCTCGCCGAAGCGCTCCTCCCACACCCGCGACGCGGTCTCTCCGGGAGTCCGCCACCGGTCGAGGAACTCCGAGGTGGAGGAGGTGGCCGCCACCTGCTCGGCGAGGACCGGCAGCCCCGAGGCACCGGGGCCGGCCAGGAAGGCGACGGCACCGTCGCCACCGTCGCGCTCGTCGGCACCACCCGCCAGCCCGGTGCGTACGTCGGACGCCACGACCAGGCTGGGCCCGCCGGGGCTGTCGAGGGTCAGGCCCAGTGCGGTCACCGCCGAGCGCACCGAGCCGTTGAGGTCGGCGGCCACGGCCGCGGGGTCGAGGCCGAGGGCGGCGTGCACCGCCGTGGCGTTCGTCTTGTCGAGGTACGGCGGTGACGTGGTCGACACGTACACGGCCCGTGGTCGAGTGCCGGACGGAGCCGATCGCAGGGCCAGCCGGCCCGCTTCGACCGCCATCGACGTGCTGTCCTCGTCGTAGGAGGCGACCGCCCGGGTGCCCCGTCCACCAGGTCCGCCCAACGCAGCGCCGATCTCGGAGCGCTCGAGGCGGTTGTAGGGCACGTAGGCCCCGTACGCGAGAATGCCTCCCATGCGGGGGCACCCTACCCGCGCTGGTCGGCGGGGAGGATCTCGACCAGCTCGGGGCCGTCGTTCCGGGCGCTGTTGACGGAGGTCGACACCGGGTGGCGCTCGAGGACGTCGTCCGCCGCCGGGGCGAGCAGGGCGCGGGCGCCGCGGACGTCGAGGGTGCTCGGGTCGAGCCATCCCCCCCAGGCGTCCTCGGCCAGGACCACCGGCATCCGGTCGTGGAGGGGTGCCACGACGGCGTTGGCCCTCGTGGTGATGATGGTGCAGGTGCGCAGCCACCGGCCCTCGGCGTCGCGCCAGGCTTCCCAGAGCCCGGCGAGGGCCAATGGCCGGCCGTCCGCGGGCCGGATGAAGAAGGGCTGCTTGGTGTCGCCCGGCTCCGTGGCCGCCCGCCACTCGTAGAAGCCGTCGGCGGGCACGATGCACCGGCGTCGGGCGAACGCCTCACGGAACACCCCGTTGGTGGCCACCGTCTCCGCCCGGGCGTTGATGTGGCGGGCCGCGCCGCCCGGGTTGTCGGCCCACGACGGAACCAGACCCCAGCGAAAGGTGCCCAGCCGTCGTGTGCCCTGCCGCGAGCGGGCCACGGCGTACACATCCGCGGTGGGAGCGACGTTCCAGCTGGGCGGGCGGTCGTCCACCACGACCTCGTCCACCACGAACCGCTCGGCGAGCACCGACGGCGGGGTGGCAGCCACGAATCGTCCGCACATGTCGCACCGAGACTAGAGGGACGCGACGATGGGGCCGTGGCCATCCACCCTCGCGCCGCCGTCGGGTTCGGCCGCGCCGCCGGCGCCTACGAGCGGGCTCGCCCCGACTATCCGCCCGCGGCCCTGGCCTGGCTGCGGGACCGGCTCGCCCTCGGGCCTGGGCGGTCGGTCGTCGACCTCGCCTCCGGCACGGGCAAGCTGACCCGGCTGCTCCTGCCCACGGGTGCACGCGTCGTGGCCGTCGAGCCGGTGGCCGCCATGCGCGACGCCCTCCGCGCCGCGGTGCCGGCGGCCGACGTCCTCGATGGGACCGCCGAGGCGATGCCGCTGCCCGACGGATGTGCCGACGTCGTGACGGTGGCGCAGGCCTTCCACTGGTTCAGCACGCCCGAAGCGCTGGCGGAGATCCATCGCGTCCTGCGACCCGCCGGCGGCCTGGCGCTGGTGTGGAACCGCCGCGACCTCGACAACGAGCTGGAGGTCGCCGTGCACGGGCTGATCGACCGCCACCGGGGCGGTGTCCCGACCCATCGCAGCGGTCGGTGGAAGTCGATGTTCGAGACGACGGATCTGTTCGGCCCGCTGGAGGAGCATCAGGTGCCGTACCACCAGGAGCTCGATCGTTCGGGTCTGGTCGACCGGGTGATGTCGACCAGCGTGATGGCCGCCCTGCCCGACGCCGAGCGCGGCGCCGCCATCGCCGAGATCGAGGAGCTGGCCGCCCGGCAGACCGAGCCGATACGGATCTCCTACACGACCCAGGTCTACCTCTGCTGGCGGCGCTGACTCACGAGAGGCGCTCGACGACCATGGCCATGCCCTGGCCGCCGCCGACGCACATGGTCTCCAGCCCGATGGTCTTGTCGGCGTCCTCGAGGCCGTTGAGCAGGGTCGTCATGATGCGGGCGCCGGTCATCCCGAACGGGTGCCCGAGGGCGATGGCGCCCCCGTTGACGTTGAGCTTGTCCCACTCCACCCCGAGCGCCTTGGCCGCCGGGACGACCTGGGCGGCGAAGGCCTCGTTGATCTCCACCAGGTCGACGTCGTCGATGGTCATTCCCGCCCGGCGCAGCGCCTGACGGCTGGCCTCGATGGGGCCCAGGCCCATGATCTCGGGGTTCAGGGCGGTGACGCCGCTGGAGACGATGCGGGCGAGCGGCTGGATGCCGAGCTCGGCGGCCCGGGTGTCGCTCATCACGACCACGGCGGCGGCGCCGTCGTTGAGCGGGCACGAGTTCCCCGCCGTGACCTTGCCGTCGGCGCGGAAGGCCGGCTGCAGCGTGGCCAGCTTCTCCACCGTCGTCCCCGGCCGGGGACCGTCGTCCTTGGACACCACGGTCCCGTCGGGCCTGGTCACCGGCGTGATCTCCCGCTCGAAGAACCCGTTCTCCTGCGATCTCACCGCCCGATCCTGGGAGAGCGCGGCAAAGGTGTCCATCTCCTCTCGGGACACGTGCTCGAGCTCGGCCACGTTCTCGGCCGTCTGGCCCATGGCGATGTAGATGTCGGGAAGCCCGTCGGCCGGCTTCCACGACTCGGCACCGCCCTTGGACCGCTCGGCCGTGCGCTCCGCCGCCCCGGCGAACCGAGGGTTGGTCGTGTCGGGCAGGCTGTCCGAGTTGCCCTTGATGAAGCGGCTGACCATCTCGACGCCTGCCGCCATGAAGACGTCCCCCTCGCCGGCCCTGATGGCGTGGGCGGCCATGCGGATGGTCTGCAGCGACGATGAGCAGTAGCGGGTGATGGTGGTGCCGGGAACGTCGGGCAGGCCGGCGAGAAGGCTCACGACCCTGGCCATGTTGTAGCCCTGCTCGCCTCCCGGCAGGCCGCACCCCAGCATGAGGTCGTCGATCTCGGCGGGATCGAGCTCCGGCACCTTGCCCAGCACGGTCTGGACGATCGTCGCCGTGATGTCGTCGGGCCGGAGGTCGACCAGCGTCCCCTTGAACGCTCGGCCGATCGGCGTACGGGCGGTGGCAACGATCACGGGCTCGGGCATGACAACTCCTCCACTCGGTCCCCCGCGTCCGGATGATACCCAGGCTCGTCCGGCTCCTCGGCGCCCGACCGCCTCCTCCGGCTGGCCAGGCGCTCGGGACGGGGCCAGCGCACGTGGGTCGCCCAACCCAGCCTCTCGAGTAGACGGATGACCCCCGCCGTGGCGTCGAGCTGGCCACGGTCCACACCGTGGCGGGCGGAGGATGGGAAGGCGTGGTGGGCGTTGTGCCAGGACTCACCCATGCTGAGGAGGGCGAGCGGCGCGAAGTTCGAGCTCCGGTCGGCGGTGTCGAACGGTCTCCGGCCGAACATGTGGCACAGCGAGTTCGTGCTCCACGTCACGTGGTGCAGCACCATCATGCGGACGACCCCGCCCCAGAGGAAGGCGAGCAGTCCCCCGCCGAGGCTCCCGGTGACCGCCCAGCCGACCAGGAACGGGATGACCAGGCTCATGGCGCTCCACACGTGCGAGGTCTTCGACACGATGAACACGCCGCGATCGGCGATGAGGTCGGGGGCCCACCGCTCGGGCTCGGAGGGATGGGAGTCGAAGAACCAGCCCACGTGGGCGTAGACGAGGCCCTTGAGCTGGGCCCAGAAGCCGGTGCCGAAACGGAACGGCGAGTGCGGGTCGCCCTCCCGCTCGGTGTGGGCGTGGTGCTTGCGGTGCTGGGCGACCCACGTCAGCGCGGAGCCCTCCACGGCCATCGTCCCCACCACCGCCAGGGCGATCCGCAGCGGCCCGTTGGTCCTGAAGCTGCGATGGGCGAGCAGCCGGTGGAACCCGACCGTGACGCCCAGGCAGGTGACGACGTACATCACGACGGCGATGGCCACGTCAAGTCCGCTGATGCCACGCCCCCACAGGCTGGCCACGGCGAAGCCGAGCGCCACCAGCGGGCCGACCACGAGGATGGCGGCGCTGACCTGTTGCACGCGCGACACCCGCATGGGCGGCGCCTCGGGCGGCGGCGCCTCGGGCGGCGGCGCGGCAGCAGCGACTTGGCGAGTCATGGCTGGCACGGTGCTCCTCTCGGGCGTCCCCGCCGACCGCGGCTGACGGGCGGGGACAACATCCTCCCACGCCTGGACGACCCTCCGTTCCAGCCCGGTCCGGTAGGGTGCCGCGCCATGTCGACGGGGAACGGGCTCGGACGCGCGACCGGGCTCGACGACTCGCCGGACACGATGCGGACGTTGATGGTCGGCGAGGGTCCACCCGTGCTGATCCTGCACGGCTTCGGCCTGTCACCGCTCAGCTACCGCCGCACCGCCGAGTTGCTCGCCTGGCGAACGCGGGTCGCTTTGCCGGCCATCTTCGCCCTCCACGGGCGCTGGTCGTTCGACCGTGCCCTCGAGATGCTGGTGGCCACGCTCGATCGCCTCGGGCTCGACCGGGTCACGGTGATCGGGCACTCCTTCGGAGGGGGGCTCGAGCTCGGCCTGGCCGCCCGCTACCCCGAGCGGGTGGTCGAGCTGGTCTTCGCCGACACGCTCGGCATGTCATGTGAGTGGGTCCTGGCCGAGGAAGCGATGCGTCCGGCGACCCTCTTGCGCCTGGCGACGCCCACCGCGGCCGTGGACTTCACCCGGTCGTGGGTGAGCCATCCGATGCAGATGATCCGCGCCGCCTGGTGGGGCTTCGTGAGCCAGCGGCGTCAGGAGGTGGCGACGATCGCCCGCTCCGGCCTGCCCTGCCACGTGCTGTGGGCGAACCGCGACACCCTGCTCAGGCGCCGGGACGGGTCCGAGTTCGCCCGCGATCTCGGGGCCTCGTTCACCGTCGTCTACCGGCGAGCCGGGGCCGGACCGGTCGATCACGACTGGATGTACCGCTATCCGGCCCTCTTCGTGCGGTACCTCGACAAGCTCGGCCTGGCCGCCCTGTCCTGAGCTAGCGCGGACGCACCAGCGCGGCACGTGCATCCTCGGCGGCCTGCCGGATGTCGCATCCCTCAAGGTGGTCGTTGACCAGGCCGAGCGCCTGCATGGACGCATAGACGGTGGTCGGGCCCACGAAGCGAAAGCCGCGGCGCCGGAGCTCTCGCGACAGGTCCTTCGACTCGGGCGACACCGAGGGCACGTCGTCGAGCGTGCGCGGGGGTCGCCCCGGCGCCGGCTCGTGGCGCCAGACGAGGGCGGCCAGCGAATCCCCGTCGCCCTGCAGGTCGCGAACGGCACGGGCGTTGCCGATGGCCGCCTCGATCTTGCCCCGATGGCGCACGATGCCGGCGTCGGCCAGCAGACGCTCGACGTCGCGCTCGCCGAAGCGGGCCACGGTCGGGACGTCGAATCCGGCGAAGGCGCGCCGAAATGCCTCCCGCTTGCGCAGGATCGTCAGCCACGACAGCCCGCTCTGGAAGCCCTCGAGGCACAGCTTCTCGAAGATCGCCACGTCGTCGGCCACCGGCCGACCCCATTCGTCGTCGTGGTACCGGCGGTACTCCTCCGACGCGAAGCCCCAGGGGCACCTCGCCACGCCGTCGTCCGATCTGGTGACCCGCACGAGCGCAGTCTGCCCTCCGCCGAGCTGACAAGCTCGGCGTGGTATGCCGACCCTGCTCGTCGTCCACCACACGGCTTCGCCATCGCTGCACTCGATGTTCGAGGCCACCATGGCGGGGGCGACCGACCAGCGGATCGAGGACGTCGAGGTGGTGGTGCGGCCGGCGCTGGCAGCGACCGCACTGGACGTGCTGGAGGCGCACGGCTACCTCCTCGGGACGCCCGCCAACCTGGGCTACATCTCGGGCGCCCTCAAGCACTTCTTCGACACGATCTACTACCCGTGCCTGGACGCCACCGCCCGACGTCCATACGGCCTGTACGTGCACGGCAACAACGACACGGCCGGGGCGGTGCGGGCAGTGGAGTCGATCACCACCGGGCTGAAGTGGCGCCGCGCCCAGGAGCCGGTGACCGTGGTCGGCCAGCCAAGCCAGCGGGACCTCGAGGAGTGCTGGGAGCTGGGGGCCGCGCTGGCCGCCGGCCTCACCCTCGACGGGTGAGAACTCTATGCACCATATGAGAGCGCTCTCAGGCTGCTCCCAGCTGCATGGGGCACGATTGCCGGCATGGACCACGACCCTGCGTCCGGGGCGGACCCTCACGCCTCCGGCACTCCCGACCGGGATCCCTCTGACCCGGATCCCCCCGAGCTCGCCTGGCCCTGGGGGGCCGGTCCTGGAGAGCCGACCGCAGTCCAGCGGCCTCCCAGCCGTCCTCAGTCCCGCTGGACCAGGAAGGCCGCGCTGGGAGCAGCCGCCGTCGGCTTGGCCGGCGGCGCCTTCGGGATCGTCTGGGCGGTCACCTCGGGCTCGGGCAGCTCGAGCTCGGCGACGTCCGCGCCTGCGTCAGCCAGCCAGTCGGCGTCCGGGGACGATCCGGGCCAGTCATTGGCGGGTCAGGGACCGGCGGCCCCCGGTCCGGGTCAGGGCGGTCCGGGACGGTTCGGGTTCGGGTTCCGAGCGCCTCTGGGAGGCGCCGACCAGAACGGCAAGAAGCCGACTCCGGCCATGGCCGGCACCGTCTCGAGCGTCAACGGGTCGACGATCAAGATCAAGGACGTCATGGGCTTCACCCGGACGATCCACACCACGGGGGCGACGACCTATACCCGCGGCGGGCAGCCGGCGACCAGCTCGGCGGTGACGAACGGAGCCCAGATCGCGGCCCAGGGCACCGTCGACGGCAACGGGACCGATCTCGACGCCACCAAGGTGGCCGTCCTCCTCCCCCGGGTGGCCGGCACCGTGCAGTCGGTCTCCGGTCAGAGCTTCGTCGTCCAGGGCGTCGACGGCGCCACGCACACGGTGACCACCACGGGGAGCACCACCTTCCATCAGGGCCAGTCGCAGGCGTCACTCTCGGACGTCAAGCAGGGCGTCCGGGTCGTCGCCATGGGTGAGCGCCAGTCCAACGGCGATCTCACCGCCACGTCGGTTCAGATCGCACCTGCTCATCCGATGAAGCCGCTGAACCCGCCCAACGGCGGACCCCCCGCTCCTCCGGGTGGCGGCTCGCAGTCGAGCAGCACCACCTGACCGGGCTGCCGTCCGGCCCCGAACCGGCCGGTGCCACAGCTGCCCTCCCCCCTAGAGCTGTGGTCCCGGCCGTTCGGCGCCGGACGGTGTTGACCGCTATGTAAGAGGGTGCTTACATAGCCTCCACGAGAACCGACGACTGTGAGGTGGACCGTGGAGATCCTGGAGCAGCTCGAGGGGGCGTTCGCCTCGACCGGGCGCATCGTCGCCGGCGTCCGGCCGGCCCAGCTGTCCGAGCCGACGCCGTGCAAGGAATGGGACGTGGGAACCGTGATGGCACACGCGACGGGTGTGATCAGGCGGTTCGAGTGGACGGCCCTCCGCCAGAGCCCGCCCGCCGCTGCGCCGGCCGGGCCCGATGACCTCGACGAGGATTTCGTGGGGGCCTACCGATCGGCGGCCGAGTCGACCCTCGCCGCCTGGTCCCGCCCCGGAGCGCTGGAGGGAACGTGCCGGCTGCCGATCGGCATGGAACTGCCGGCATCCGCCGCCGCCGGCATCAACACCGTCGATGCCCTCGTGCACGGCTGGGACCTGGCCAAGGCCACCGGACAGGACCCCACCCTCGACCCCGCCCTCGCCACCGCGGCCCTCGAGTTCTGCTCGACGGCGATCACCGACGACATCCGGAACCGGGGAGCCTTCGACGCCATCGTGCCCGTCCCGGACGTGGCCTCCCCGACCGATCGCCTGGTGGGCTTCCTCGGTCGCCAGCCCTGACCCCGAGATGGAGGCGGTGCTCCGGGCCCTCTCGGATGCCCGGCGCCGCGAGATCATCCGCCTCGTCCGGCGCCGCGAGCTGTCGGCGGGCGAGATCGCCTCGCAGTTCGACATCAGCCGTCCCGCCATCTCACAGCACATCACCATCCTCCGCGACGCTGGTCTGCTCACCGAGCGGCGGGACGGCAACCGGCGCCTCTACCGCGCCCGTCCCGAGGCCCTGGGCGACGTGCGGTCCTTCGTGGAGGAGTTCTGGATCGACCACCTCGACCGCCTCAAGGAAGCCGCCGAGCAGGAAGCCGCCGAGCAGGAGGAGACCGATGCCCCCCAGTGAGACCCGCACCACCTTCACCCGTGAGCTCCAGATCGACGCCCCCCGGGAGATCGTGTTCCCCTTCTTCACCGACCCGGCCAAGATGGCGCGCTGGATGGGCATCGAGCACCGCCTCGACCCGGTGCCGGGAGGCGCCTTCCGCGTCGACATGAACGGTCGCAACGTGGCCGCCGGCCAGTTCGTCGAGGTCGACCCCCCGGCCCGAGTGGTCTTCACGTGGGGCTGGGAGGCGAGCGAGGAGATGCCGCCGGGGTCGTCCACCGTCGACGTGCGCCTGAGCGCCGATGGCGACAAGACAATCGTGCATTTCGTCCATCGGGACCTCACGCCGGTGCAGGCCGAGCGCCACGGCGAGGGATGGGACCATTTCCTCGCCCGGCTGGTCGTGGCCGCAGCCGGCGGCGACCCCGGACCCGATCCCTACCGCGACGCCTCGTCGTGACGACGACCCGGCTAGTTTCGTCAGACGTGGCGTTCAGGGGGTGGCCGGCGGAGGCGATCGAGTTCTACGAGGGGCTCGAGGCGGACAACTCCAGGACCTACTGGCAGGCGCACAAGGCCGAGTACGAGCAGCTCGTACGCGAGCCCATGCAGCAGCTGCTGGCCGAGCTGGCGCCGGAGTTCGGCGAGGGACGCATCTACCGCCCCTACCGCGACATTCGCTTCAGCCCCGACAAGTCGCCGTACAAGACGGCCATGGCCGCATCGCTCGACACTGGCGGCTACATCCAGCTCTCGGCCGACGGTCTGGGTGCCGGATGCGGGCTGTACATGCTGGACGCCGAGCAGCTGGACCGCTACCGCCGGGCGGTCGTCGACGACCGAAGCGGCGCCCAGCTGGCCTCGATCGTCACCGCCACGGCAAGACGCGGGATCGAGGTGACTGCTCACGACACCCTCAAGACCGCCCCCAGGGGCTATCCGAAAGACCACCCCCGCGCCGAGCTGCTGCGCCACAAGGGCCTCGTGACGTGGAAGCAGTGGCCGGTCGGCGACTGGCTCGGCACCAGCAAGGCGAAGAAGCGGGTCGTCGACTTCTTGCGAGCCTCGGGGCCACTCAGGGACTGGCTGGCGACCCATGTGGCATGAGTCGGTTGACGAACCAGAGATCCTCGCATACGTACATGACAACGGAGAGAGGAGATTGACACCATGACCCAACCCGTCATCCACTTCGAGGTCCTGGGCCAGGACGGCAAGGCGCTCCAGGACTACTACAGCTCACTGTTCGACTGGAAGATCAACTCCGACAACCCCATGAGCTACGGCATGGTCGAGCCGGGCAAGAACGGGATCGCCGGAGGTGTCGCCGGATCCCAGGATGGCAAGCCGGCGGTCACGTTCTACGTCGAGGTGCCCGATCTCCAGGCGGCGCTGGACAAGGCGGAGAAGCTCGGCGGCAAGGCCGCCATGCCGCCCATGGACGTGCCCGGCGGGCCCTCCATCGCCCAGTTCACCGATCCTGCCGGCAACCTGATCGGCCTGGTCAAGCAGATGTGACTGGCCTGACGGTGCTCACGGCGTGATGGACAGGTTGTCGACCACCGCCCGGCCCAGGGACCCGTCGCCGGTGAAGGTGACCCTGCCCGAGGCGACGGCGTGGTCGGCCGTCCATCGCCCCGTGGCCAGACAGGCGTAGGCCTCGGGGTCGATCGTGATGCGCACCGTGGGGTCAGCCGGCGGCTCGGCCGGCCGGGCCCGGCCGTCGCTCATGGCCACGGCCACCCGGCTCGTGTGCAGATCGAGCACGACGGTGGTGCCGTCGGGAGGACCGACCCGCTTACCGACGACGTAGCCGAGCGACGAGACGAGCCGGCCGATCGCCGCCCTGGGGGCCGGTCCCTCCAGGTGGCCCGGTCGCCCGAGGGCACGCCGGATGTCCTGCTCGTGCGTCCAGCAGTCCATGATCCTGACGTCCATGAACGTGGCGTAGGGCACCATGCCCACCGGGCTCGGCGTGTCCGCCGCCAGCTCCTCGTCGGTCATGGCCTCGAGGGCGTCCACGCGAGTGGCGGTCACCTCCTCGAACTCGGCCAGGACCTTGTCCCCCGGTACCTGGCGGCGGGCGTCGACCCACGCCTCGTTGAGCTCGCCGATCTGGTTGTGAACGTGCGCCAGGCCGGCCGGAGCAGGGTCGGGCGACGGACGTCCGAGCAGCGCCGACTCGGTCCCGATCACGTGCGAGAGCTGGTCCCGCACGGTCCAACCGGGGCAGTCGGTCATCGTGTCCCACTGCGCGGAGCTCAGGCCCTCGCAGGCGGCGGCGGTCGATCGCCACACGTCGGCGAGCTGGTCGATGAACGGTCTGTCGGGCATGCCGGGATTCTCGCCCCGCTCTCCGGCCGGTGACAACGGCGCTGCTTCCTCTTGACAACTATTCACTCGATCGTTAATTATCTGCGGCGTGGGCAGAGACCCGGACGAGAAGCTGGACCAGAAGCTGGACGAGGAGGTGGCGCCGCTCTTCCTGGCCCTGTCCGACCCCACCCGGCGCAGCGTCGTACGGCTGCTGGGCGGCGGTCCGCGACGAGCCGGGGAGCTCGCCGAAGCGGCCGCCATGTCGCCGGCGGCGATGAGCCGTCACCTGCGCCTGCTGCTCGAGGTCGGGATCGTCGCCGACGAGCGCCGCCCGGACGACGCCCGGGCGCGCGTCTTCCGCCTGCGCCCGGAATCGATCGTCCCCCTCCAGGCGTGGCTCGACCAGGTTCAGGCCCACTGGGACGAGCAGCTGCAGTCGTTCAAGCGACACGTCGAGAGGAGGCGACGATGACCGAGCCCAGATCGGTGTCGTCCGAGGTGGAGGTGGGTGTCGACGCGGACACGGCGTTCACCGCCTTCACCGAGGAGATGGACCTGTGGTGGGTGCGGGGACCCATCAACTTCTACGACGCCGCCCGCGCTGTGGCCCACCGGTGCGAGCACGGCGTCGGGGGCCGGCTGCTCGAGGTCTACGACGAGGAGACGGGCGAGGCCCTCGAGCTCGGGCGCATCACCGTGTGGGAGCCCGGTGCCCGTCTCGCCTGGCGAAGCTCGACCGATGACGTCGAGATCGACGTCAGCTTCGCCGGCTCCGCCGGCGGCACGACGGTGCGGGTGGACGCCCGCATCCCTGCCGGCGGCGAGGACCGTGGAGGAACGTCGTGGGTGCGGGTGGTCCCCCCGTGGTTCGGCGCCTGGTGCGCCAAGCGTGACACGGCGGCCCGCGAGCCACACGACCTGGCCCTTCTCGCCCTCGCCGTCTACTACGCCAAGCCGGCCACCGCCGCCCGCTGGCTCGCCACCACCTTCGGCTTCGAGGCGACGAATCCCCTCCCCGACGACGATGACGAGGCGTCGTGGATCGAGTTCCGGATCGGAGATTGCTCGTTGATGGTGTTCAGGGCCGACGGGGCGCTCCCCGACGCCTCCCCGACCACCCACATGCCGTGGGTGTACGTGGAGGACCTCGACGGCCATTTCGCCCACACCCTGGAACAGGGAGCCACGATCGTCGAAGGCGTCTACCAGCACGGCTATCGCGCCTATGTGGCCGAGGACCTCGAGGGGCACCACTGGACGTTCGCCCAGGCCCGGCCCACGATGCTCGGCGAGGCTCGCCCGTCAGCGAGTCGACCGGGTTGAGGGCCGGGGGATGCGCGCCGCGCGCGACGAGGTGGCGCACAGCACCTCGTGGGGAATGGTGCCTGCGGCGGCGGCGATCTCGTCGGCCCCGAGGTGGTTGCCGTCGAGGTCTCCGAGCAGGGCTGCCACGTCGCCCTTGGACACCGGGTCGCAGTCGGTCACGTCGACCATGATCTGGTCCATCGTGACCCGGCCGATGATCGGGCAGCGCCGCCCACCGATGAGCACGGTGTCGGTCCCCGCCCGCCACCGGTGGATGCCGTCGGCGTAGCCGACGGGCAGCGTGGCCACGCGCGTCGTCCGCGCCGCGGTCCAGGTCCGCCCGTAGCTGACGGTGTCGCCCGTGCTGATCTGCTTGACCTGGGTCACCTCGGCGAGCATGGTCAACGCTGTGCGCACGGGCACCTGGGTGTCGACCATCGGGTAGCCGTACATGGCGATGCCGAGGCGGACCAGGTCATGGTGGGTCTCGGGGAGGCGGAGGATGGCGCCGCTGTTGGCGGCGTGGATGAGCGCCTCCGGGGCGAGCTGGCGCAGCGGCTCCGCCCGCTCGAGGAACGCGGCGTGCTGGACCCGCGTGACGTCGAGGTCGGGACCCTCGGAGTCGGCGAAGTGGGTGAAGATGCCGGCGATCTCCACGTTGGCGCCAGCGGCCTGGAGGGCGCGCCGCAGCCGCTCGAGATCCGTCGCCTGGGCGCCGAGGCGGTTCATCCCGCTGTCGATCTTGACGTGCACCCGCGCTCGACGCCCGGTCTCGGCGGCGGCGCGAGCGAGTGACTCGACCGACTCAGCGTCGAAGACCATCAGCTCGACCCCCGCCTCGAGCATCGCCGGATGGAACCGGTCGGGGGTGGCGCCGACGATCAGCACCGGGACGCCGAAGGGCACCGCCTGGAGGGCCTCGGCGGGCGACGAGACGCCGAGCCACGTCGCCCCACCCTCGAGCGCCGCCGCCGTGGCCAGCTCGTACCCGTGCCCGTAGCCATTGGCCTTGACCATGGCCATGAGGCCGACGCCAGGCGCCAGGGTCGCCTTGACCACGGCGACGTTGTCGGAGATCGCCGCCGTGTCGACGTCCAGCCACTTCTGCGGGCTCTGCGTGTCGCTGCTAGGCGGTGGCGGCAACCGGCGGCTCGTCCCCGTGGTCGGTGATCCGTCGTATGAACCCGAACGGAGTCTGCTCGGCGGACTGGCCCAGCGGATTGTCGGTGACGAGGCCGCACACCGTCTCGACGCTGGATCCGTCCGTGACGGCGAAGACCTCCGCCGTCAGGTCGTTGGCGTCGATCACGGCGACATCGACTCGTGCGCCGTACCGGTCGCTGAGCGCGGCGGCGATGCGGCGCGCCGCACCCTCACAATCGAGGGGAGCGGCCATCGCCCAGTGATCGAACGGCGGCAGGTTGGCGGCCGACGGTCCGTCGATGGCGTTCACGCGTGATCCCGCCACCCGGTAGAAGACACCCCGGCGGCCGAAGGGCCGGGTGATCCCGGCCGCCGCCGCCGCCAGCAGGATGCGCGGCAGGCCGACCTCGTCGATGGCGAGCTGCATCGTCGTGGGGTGCCCCAGACCGATGCCGATGGCCGTTCTGGTGACGAAGCGCGAGAGCGTCTTGGCTGCCGCGGTGCAGTGGATCTCGTCCACCGGACGGCCCCGGCCCTGGCTGATCGAGAGCGCCTTCTCGCTGATGACCACCAGGTCGCCGTCCCGGGGATCGCAACCCTGCTGTCGCAGCTGGTCCAGGCATCCGACGAGGACATCGGTGAGGTCGTCCCCCCGATGGATCACGGGCGACCGCAGAGGGATGCGAGCGTAGGTGTCGCCGTTGCGGGTCATGAACAGGTGCCGGCGCGGGTTGGGGGTGGTCGATGCCAGGGCCTGCGCGTCGGCCGGATCGAGCTCGGCCCGGACCCGGGCGTCACCACGAACCGCGAACCCGGCTGCATAGCTGTCGTCGTTCAGGCTCGTGGCCTGGTCGTCGATGAACACCCGCATCCAGACCTCGGCGTTGATCGCCCGCCAGAAGAACATGTTCTCCTCGCGTTCGCCGACACACGACTGCCGAAACGCCTCGGCTACGGCCGGACCGTTCCACCAGGGGCGCCCCGAGAAGCTCGGCGACCGCATGAGGCTCTGGAGGGCGGCCCGCTGTCGCCGGAACCAACGGAACTCTGGGGTGGTGAAGCCGATCTTCTTCCGGCGCCGGCGGATCTTGTCGGGGAGCACGGGGGCGAGCGCCTTGCGCAGCACGGCTCGATTCCAGCCGTGGTCGATGATCGCCTCCGTCGGGAGGCTGAGGATGTGCTCGACGAGCTCCTGGTCGAGGAAGGGCAGGCGCGCCTCGAGCGAGAAGGCCATGGAGATGCGGTCCTCGTAGCGCAGCAGCGGTGGGAGGCTGTAGGTCACGAAGTCCTGGAGCAGGCGCCTCTTGAGGTCGTTCGTGACCCGCTCGTCGCGCGGGGGATCGTGTCGTCGCAGGAAGCTGGGCTGCAACAGGCCGGCCACGTCGACCCGATGCCGGCGGTCACGGAGGCGGCGTCGCATCAGCGGCACGACCAGATCTCGGGTGCGCCACGCCTCGCGGGCGAACCTGCCCCACTGCCGCTTGTGGGCGAGCTCCCGCAGGAAGACATAGGGATAGTGGGAGTAGCCGGCGAGCAGCTCGTCGCCCGCCTGGCCGTCGAGCACGACGGTGACGTCCTGGCGGGCGCGACGGATGACCATCCACATGGCGAACGGGGCGCTGCTCACCATGGGCTCCTCGACGTGCCAGACCCAGGCTTCGAGCTCCCCGATGAAGTCCGAGGCGGTGGGCTGCACCTGGGCGTTGTCGGCACCGGTGCGCTCGACGACCTCGGCGATGTAGTCCGACTCGTCGATGGGATCGCCGGGGAAGACGGCCGAGAACGTCTTCAGCCGATCTCCCATCGAGGTGGCGTCGGGCACCCTCTCCCTCAGGAGCTTCGACATGACGCCGCAGATGGACGAGGAGTCGAGACCACCGCTGAGACAGATCCCCAGCGGGACGTCGGCGACGAGCCGACGCTCCACGGCGCGCTCGAAGACGGCCCGGAAGTCTTCCGGATCGGCCGAGCCCGACTCGGTCAGCCGAGGCGTCCAGTAGCTGGTCTCGGTGATGCCGGCGTCGTCGATGACTGCGAACGAAGCCGCCGGGACCTGGCGGACCCCCTGGAAGAACGTCGAGGTCGTGTGGTCGAACAACCCGTAGGCCAGGTAGTCGAACATGGCCTGCTCGTTGACGGCCCGCTCGAAGCTCTGGTCCTGGAGGATCGCCTTGACCTCCGACGCGAAGAGCACCCGCTCCCCGTTGCGGGCGTAGAAGAGAGGCTTGATCCCGAAGTGGTCCCGGGCGAGCACGAGGCGGGGACGGCCGTTGCGCCGGTCCAGCAGCGCCAGGCCCCACATCCCGTTGAAGCGGGCGAAGCAGTCGGTTCCCCACTCCTGGTAGGCGTGGAGGACGACCTCGGTGTCGCAGTTGGTGCGAAAGGTGTGCCCCAGCGGCTCGAGCTCGGCCCGCAGCTCACGAAAGTTGTAGACCTCGCCGTTGTAGACGATGTGCACCAGCCCGTCATCGGTCGCCATGGGCTGCTGCCCGTGCTCGATGTCGATGATGCTGAGACGGCGGAACCCGAGGCTGGCCTCGTCGGCTTCCAGATAGCCGTCGTCGTCAGGGCCGCGGTGGCGCTGGGCATCGGTCATCGCCTGCAGCAACTTGCCGTCGCGAGGCCCCCAGAAGCCACTGATCCCGCACATGCTCCGGCAGCCTACCCTTCCGGCGCCTACCCACCGGAGCCGTACGGCCTGGTGATGATCTCCAGGAGATGGCCGTCAGGGTCGCGGAAGTACACGCCGCGACCCCCGTCGTTGCGGTTGATCTCACCCAGCCGGCTGAGACCGGGGTCCGCCCAGTAGTCGAGCCCACGCTCGGAGATCCGCCCGAAGATCTGGTCGAAATCGTCCTCGTCGATGAGGAACGCGTAGTGCTGCGAGGCGATCTCCCCGTCGACATCGTGGAAGTCCAGGGAAACGCCATTGCTGGCCTCGACGACGAGGAACGGCCCGAAGGTGCTCGCCGGCTCCAGCCCGAGGATCCCGGTGAGGAACGCCGCCGACCGCTCCTTGTCCCGGCACCACACGATGGTGTGGTTGAGCCGAACGCTCACCGCTCCACGCTACCCCGGCCCCCTGACGCCGGCTCGAGGGGAACGGATGTTCGAGGTCAAGAGGCTCTCATCCGCTCCTAGTCGACGGGAGACCACGCGGGATCACGCCCCGTGAGGCCGATCACGCGGTCGAGCAGTGGTGCGGTCGGCGCCACCTCGACCACGGGACCGAACAGTCCATCGCGGGCCGCCGGCTGGTCGGCGAACGGCCCGACGAACCCGAGCACCGCCTCGAGGGTGCTCCGGTCGCAGTCGTAGGCCTGCCCGCTCGCCCGGGCCAGATCCCATCCGTGGACGACCACCTCGTCGAGGGCGACCAGGCCTGCGATCTCACCGGGCAGGTCGACCCCGCCGGCGCGGGTCATCCCGCTCCAGGCGGCCGGATCTCGCCACGCCTTCGCCAGTCGCTCGAGGTCCCGGGGGATCCGCGTCCGCCAGTCGTCGCCCAGCCCCGACGCATCTCCTGACGGGGCGCGGTCCCGGAAGTCGTCGGTGTCCTTGCTGGCAGCCGCCGTGAAGGCGAGGGCGAGTCCGCCGATGTGCTCCAGCAGGTCGCCGAGGGTGTAGGCCGGACACGGCGTCGGCCGGTCCAGCACCCCGTCGGGCACGCCTTCGACCAGGGCGGCCATCGGTCGGGTCGCTGGCTCCAGGTCCACAGGTGCCATGAGCTGAGCTCCTCGAAGGTCGTCGTCGATCTCCGTCGTCTTGACGAGGTCATCCCCGCGAACTCATCGCGCTCCCCCGCGCCTGCCGAGCGCCCAGCGCCCGTCGGGGTGGCGGGGGTCACGGTCACCGGCGACGGCGGCGGACGATCGTGGTCGCGGCGAGGAAGCCTCGGCGGCCCAGCCCTGCCACGACCCTCGGCTGTCACACCCGCACGGCACAGTGACGCTCGAGGTGATCCATCATGTTCCGGTACCTGGCCGTGCTCGCTCTGGCCGCTGGTTGCGCTTCCACGCCGTCTGCCTCGATCCCGACCGCCACGACGACGACCACGACCATGGCGTCGAGCACCACCGCGACGATGCCCGCGCCGCTCCCCCCACCGGCACCGATAGCTGCCGCTCCAAGCGGTGCGCGGCCGAATCCCGCCCTGACGCCCGGTGAGGCACTTCCCGGGGTCACGGCGGCACAGGTGTGCCAGGCGGGCTGGGCCGGTGCGCACCGAGACGTCACGAACGTCGACCGCCGCGCCGTGTTCGCCGCCTATGGTGTGCCCTACGCGCACCGGGGCGGCTACGAGCTCGACCATCTGATCTCGCTCGAGCTCGGCGGCGACAACAACCAGGCGAATCTGTGGCCGGAGCCTCACGACCGCCCTGGCTTCCCGGGGAGCCAGACCAAGGATGGCGTCGAGAACCGGCTGCACGACCTCGTGTGCTCGGGCCGGCTCGACCTGGCCACTGCCCAGCACGCGATCGCCACGAACTGGCAGACGGCGCTCGCCGGTTACGGCCCCGCACCCTGACCGACGACGCGGAAGTGGTGGGTCCTCGATGGCGTGCACGAAGCCCGCGTCGCCCGTCGCGCCCCGTTCAGTGAACGGCCCGTGACGACAGAGTGACCTGATGGCAAACGTCGACGCGAGGGATGCTGATACTGCGTCACGATGGTTCGATGCAGGCGCGCAATCCCACGTTCGAGCTGACGACCGGCGTATCGTGTGGCGGCTTATTCACCTCTAGTGGGGCGGGGAACTGACATGGGGCAGAAGCTGGGAATCGCAGTCGTCGTCGCCTTGGCCGGATGGTTTGTCGTGACCGCGCCCGA
>JBPYEZ010000008.1:0-3473 GCA_051984395.1 Acidimicrobiales bacterium
GCCGCCGTCGTCGACGGTAGGGAGGTCGATCTGGGGACGACGTTGCGCGGTGGTGACACGGTGTCGATCGTCACCGGTGGCTCCCCCGAGGGGCGATCGGTGCTCCGTCACTCGACCGCCCACGTCCTGGCCCAGGCCGTCCTGGACCTGTGGCCCGGCACCCATTTCGCCATCGGTCCTGCCGTCGAGGACGGCTTCTACTACGACTTCGAGCTTCCCGGCGGGGAGCACTTCACCGACGAGGATCTGGTCCGGATCGAGGCGCGCATGCGCGAGATCGTCGCCGAGGCCCAACCGTTCGTGCGCGAAGAGCACTCCACCGCCGAGGGGCTTCGGATCTTCGCCGACCAGCCCTTCAAGCGGGAGATCATCGAGGGGGTCGGATCGGCGTCGCGGGATGGGGACGACCCGGAGTCCCGCGGCGAGGGCGTGGACGAGGGCGTGGTGAGCACCTATCGCAACTCACCCGATTTCGTCGACCTCTGTCGCGGCCCGCACGTGCCGTCCACCGATCGGTTGGGCGCCTTCAAGCTCATGCGGGTCGCCGGCGCCTACTGGCGGGGGGACGAGCGTCGTCCCCAGTTGCAGCGGGTGTACGGGACGGCATGGGAGTCGAACGCGGCCCTGGCCGAGCACCTGCACCGGCTCGAGGAGGCCGAGCGGCGGGACCACCGCCGGCTGGGGGCGGAGCTCGATCTGTTCCACTTCCCGCCCGAGATCGGCGGGGGGTTGCCGGTGTTCCACCCCAAGGGGGCGCTCATTCGCCAGATCATGGAGGACTACTCGCGCGCCGAGCACCTCGCCGGCGGCTACCAGCTGGTGTGGACGCCGCACCTGGCCAAGTCGACGTTGTACGAGACGTCGGGGCACCTCCAGTGGTACGCCGATGGCATGTACCCCCCGATGGAGATGGAAGGGGCGTCGTACTACCCCAAGCCGATGAACTGCCCCATGCACATCCTGGTGTACCAGAGCCGGGCCCGTTCCTACCGGGAGCTGCCGATGCGGCTCTTCGAGCTGGGCACGGTGTACCGGTTCGAGCGCTCCGGCGTGCTGCACGGCCTGGCCCGGGTGCGGGGGATGACCCAGGACGACTCCCACATCTTCTGCACCCTCGAGCAGTTGGGGGAAGAGCTGGAGAGCCTGCTCGGCTTCGTCCTGCGCGTGCTGCGAACCTTCGGGATGACCGACTTCGAGGCCGAGCTGTCCACCAGGCCCGACGACTACATCGGCACGATCGAGGAGTGGGACCAGGCCACCGACGCCCTGCGGAAGGCGCTGGACGCCAGCGGCATGCGGTACTCCGTCGCCGAGGGCGAGGGTGCGTTCTACGCCCCCAAGGTCGACGTGCATCTGCGAGACGCCATCGGGCGGCGCTGGCAGCTGTCAACCCTCCAGGTCGACTTCCAGGAGCCGCAGCGCTTTGACATGTGGTACGTCGGCGCCGACAACCAGCGTCATCGCCCGTTCATGATCCACCGTGCTCTCTTCGGCTCGGTCGAGCGGTTCCTGGCCCTGCTCCTCGAGCACTACGCCGGCGCGCTGCCCACCTGGCTGGTCCCGGTCCAGGCGCGGATCCTGCCCGTGCGTGACGATCACGACGCCTACGCCGTCCGCCTGGCCGACCGGTTGCGGGCGGACGGCTACCGGGCGGACGTGGACGAGGCCGACGAGCCGCTCGGCGCCCGGATTCGTCGGGGCAAGCTGGAGAAGGTGCCCTACCTCCTCGTCGTCGGCGACGATGACGTGGCGACCGGGACCGTGGGCGTGAACGCCCGCGGGAGCTCGACACCCGAGCGCGGTGTGCCGGTCGACGACTTCGTTGCCCGGCTCGGGGGCGAGGTCGAGGCCAAGGTGGGACCCGAGCACGCGCCCGCGGACGCCTCGTGAGCCTTCAGCGCCTGTGGGCGGGCTGGCGCATGCCGTATGTCAGCTCGGCCGCCGCGTCGGACGTCGGACGGGGGGCGCAGGCTGGACCGGGCGCCACCAGCGATGCGAAGGCCGGCACCGCGACCCAGACCGAGGACAGCCAGCGGGCGGGACCGGGCGCGGGGCCAGGGCGGGACGACTGCGTCTTCTGCCGGATCTTGGCCAGCGCGGAGCCTGACAGCGTCACGTACATCGTGTGGCGGGGGCGCCGGTGCTTCGCCGTGCTGAATACCTTTCCGTACGCCAGTGGCCACGTCATGGTCATGCCGACGCGCCACGTCGCCGACCTCGAGGACGTGGCCGGGGAGGAGGCGGCCGAGCTGTGGATGGGCGTGGCGGACGCCGTGCGGGCACTCAAGGCTTCGTACGCGCCCGATGGCCTCAACATGGGCGCCAACATCGGGCGGGCGGCCGGCGCCGGCATACCCGGGCATTTCCACGTCCACGTCGTGCCCGGCTGGGTCGGCGACACCAACTTCAGCACGACCGTGGCCGAGGCCCGGGTGCTTCCCGAGAGCCTCCCGGACACCTGGAGCCGGCTGCGGGCGAGCTGGCCCGCGTCGACCCAGCGTCAGGCCTGAGACTCGCGCTTGGCCAGCCGGCTCACGAGGTGTGACGGCACTACATCGTAGTGATGGTGGTCGAGCGTGAAGCGACCGCGACCGCCGGTGAGCGAGCGCAGGTCGATGGCGTAGCGCTGGACCTCTGAGGTCGGCACGAGGGCGATGACAATCTGCTCTCCGTCATTACCCGAGTCCGTGCCCTGGATGCGACCCCGGCGCGAGTTGAGATCGCTGATGACGTCGCCGGAGTACTCGGCCGGCACCGCGACCTCGAGTGCGGAGATGGGCTCCAGGAGAACGGGCCCGGCTTCGGCGACCGCGGCCTTGAAGCCGAGCGTGCCGGCCATCTTGAAGCTCATCTCGGACGAGTCGACCGCGTGGTACTTGCCGTCGTAGACGGTCACCTTGACGTCGACCACCGGGTAGCCGTGGACGCCACCGTGCTGCATGGCCTCGACGACACCCTTCTCCACGGCGGGGATGAACTGGCGCGGTATGGCGCCGCCCACGATCTCGTCGACGAAGGCGAAACCGTCGCCGCGCTCGAGCGGCGCCACCTTGAGGTTGGCCACTCCGAACTGGCCGTGGCCGCCCGTCTGCTTCTTGTACTTGCCTTCAGCGTCGGCGGGCTTGCTGATCGTCTCGCGGTAGGGCACGCGAACGTCCTCGGTCTCGACGTCGACGCCGAACTTGCGGTGGAGCCGCTCGCAGGCGATCGACAGGTGGGTCTCGCCCATTCCGGCGAGCACCGTCTGGTGCGTCTCGTCGCTGCGGATCACCTCGATGGAGGGAGCCTCCTCCTGCAGGCGGTGCAGCGCGGTCATGAGCTTGTCCTCATCGCCCTTGGAGCGGGGCCGGATGGCGATCGACAGCACGGGCGGCGACGGGGGAGGGGCGGGCACGATGACCGGCGTGTTCTTCGGGGCGAGGGTGTCGCCTGTCGTGGTGTCGGAGAGCTTGGCCACGGCGACGAGGTCACCC
>JBPYEZ010000009.1:0-5656 GCA_051984395.1 Acidimicrobiales bacterium
CGGTGACCGAGCCCTCCCCGAGGATCTCGGTCACGACCGAGTCCCACCGGAAGTCGAGCTTGGGGTTCCTGAAGGCGCGGTCCTGCATGATCTTGGAGGCCCGCAGCTCCTTGCGCCGGTGGATCACCGTGACGGACTTGGCGAACTTGGTGAGGAACAGTGCCTCCTCGATGGCCGAGTCGCCACCGCCGACGACGCCGAGGTGGCGCTCCTTGAAGAAGAAGCCGTCGCAGGTGGCACACGTCGACACGCCCCGACCGAGCAGGCGCTGCTCGGCGGGCAGCCCCAGCATGAGCGCCCGGGCGCCCGTGGCCACGATCAACGACCGGGCCTGGAACTGCGGCCCCTCGCTGCTTGTGTCGGTCCAGACCGAGAACGGTCGGGTCGACAGATCGACCCGGGACGCCTTGCTCGTGAGGAGCTCGGCCCCGAAGCGGGCAGCCTGGGCGCGGAACGTCGTCATCAGATCGGGCCCCATGATGGCGTCGACGAAGCCCGGGTAGTTCTCGACGTCGCTGGTGAGCATCAGCTGTCCTCCCGGCTGGTCGCCGGTGGAGGACGGCTCACCCTCGATGACGAGGGGGGCCAGGTTGGCGCGGGCGGTGTAGATGGCAGCCGTGAGCCCTGCCGGCCCGGAACCGACGATGATGACGTCTCGGATGCTGCTCAAGCTCTCACCCCTTGGACCTGGGTCTTCTCAGCGTCCACAGGAACAGTCCGACGAGGGTGAAGATTCCGCCCAGGAGGGTGTAGCTGGCCCAGACCCGTACAGGACCCTTGAAGACGTAGACGTTGAGCAGGCGCAGCACGCCGACCGAGGACAGCCACAGCACCATCATGGCGACAGCCCCGGCGACCAGGCCGTACACGATCGCCCTGGCCACGAGGGTCAGCGGCCGGACGGACTTGTCGCGTACCGCGACGACGACGGTCTCGACGGTCTCGGTGGCCTGGGCGGGCCAGTCGCCCGAGGAGGCCTCGCCCGCTGAGGTCATGAGTGAGAGCCTACCCCTCGGTCCACGGGTCGAGACGTCTGTGGGACGCGCCGTACCGGCATCGGCCACACTGGCCAGGGGTCGAGGGGACGGTCTCGGGCCGGGTCAGGGGACGAGGAAGGTGGCGCCGACGGTGCCCGGACCGGAGTGGGCCCCGATGATGGGACCGACATCGGCGAGGATCGTGTCCTCGCGGGGGAAGACCTCCGCCATCATGTCCTGGAAGGTTGCGAAGTCGGGGGCGGCGGCGTTGAGAAGGGCGAGCTGCTCGATCTTGTCGTGCTGGCGGACCTTGTCGACCACGTAATGGAGCGATCGGGTCCGGGTCCGCTGCCTCGACTCGGCCTCGACCCGGCCGTCGCGCATCTCGATGATCGGCTTGAACGACAGCAGGGAACCGAGCAGGGCGCGACCGCCGCTGATGCGCCCACCCTTCTTGAGGTAGTCGAGGGTGTCGATGGCGCCGAACACCCTGGTACGGGCGACGAGATCCTGGGTGAGCAGGGCCACGTCCTCGATGCCCTTGCCCTCGGCGCTCATTCGGGCCGCCGACAGGGCCTGGAGGCCCTCGCCCATGGTGATCGAGCACGAGTCGATCACCCGGACCGGGAACCTGTCCCCCAGGGCCTCGGCCGCCGCAGTGGCGGACTGCAGGGTCGCCGACAGGGCCGACGACAGGGAGATGCACACGGCGCCGTCGTAGCCACCGTCGGCGGCCTCCTCGAACGCCTGCTGGAAGGCGCCGGGGGACGGGGCCGAGGTCTCCGGCAGGACCGCCGAGCTCGCACACCGGGACCAGAACTGGTCCGGTGTCAGGTCCCGCCGATCGAGGAACTCCGTGTCGCCGAAGCGGATGGTGAGCGGCACGACGGTGATGTTGTGCTGCTCGGCCAGCTCCGGCGCCAGATCGCTGGCGCTGTCGGTCACGATCTTGATGCCGCCCATGACTCCCTCAGTCCGGATCTCGGAGGCCGTGCGCCCCTCTGTACGACCTTGCGGGTGCGCCGATGGTGACATGAGCCACGCCGCTCACGCCCGTCCCCTCCGGAGGCGGACCTGGGCTGCCAGGCCCGCGGCCAGCACGAACACCGCCAACCCGGCGGCGACTGACGCCAGGACTCTCAGCAGCAGCCCCACCCCGCTGGGATAACCGATGGCCGCTGACACCAGTGCGACCACGAGTGCCATGACCACACAGATGACGCCCACCCGGAGGACGGGGCGGGCGATCAATCGGATGTCGACACCGATGCCCTTGCGTCGCAGGTCCCAGAGGGCCACGCCGGTGGCGATGGTGTAGGCGACCGAGAAGGACAGCGCGAGCCCTTTCGTCCCGAGCGGCCGGTACAGGGCAAAGGCCAGGACGATGTTGATCCCGTTCTCGACGAGGTACATGAAGAAGGCGGTGCGCGTGTCCTGCATCGACTGGTACGCCCGCATCAGGAACAGGTACGCCGAGAAGCCGGGGATCCCCACGGCGAACAGGGCCATCGTGCTGGCGGTGTCCGTCGTCCCCCCGGCGGCGGCGCCGTGGCCGAGCACGAGGGCGATGATGGGTTTCGCCAGCACCAGGTAGCCCACCGAGGCTGGCAGCAGGACGACGAGGATCGCCCGCAGTCCGGTGCTGAGACGGTGGCGGAAGCCGGCGAGGTCGGCGACCGCCCACCGTTCGGCCAGGTCGGGTTGGATGGCGGTCATGATGGAGACGGCCACGATCCCGTAGGGAAGCTGGAAGAACATGGCCGCGTAGTTGTAGGCGGTCACCCCCCCTTCGATCGTGTCGGCCAGGGCGAGGACGATGAAGTTGGCGACCTGGTTGGCGAGCACGAAGCCGAAGGTCCACCCGGACAGACGCAGGATCGTCCGGACGGCGTCGTTGTGCCGGTCCCATCGCCAGCGCAGGCGGACACGGGCTCGCCACAGACTGGGAACCAGGGCGAGGGCCTGGACCGCGACGCCGGCGGTGGTCCCGATCCCGAGCAGGAGCAGGATGCCCTGATCGTGGCGGATGCCCTGGAGCGTCGGGTGGTGGACCAGGTGCGCCACCTCGAGGAGGATCCCGATGACCACCAGGTTGTTGAGCACCGGCACGAACATCGGCAACACGAAGCGCCGGCGCGCGTTGAGCAGGGCCGTGATCAGCGCCACGGCGCCGTAGAAGGCCACCTGGGGCGCGAACAGGCGCAGCAGGGTGGTGGCCACCGCTCGCTGATCGGCCGCCGTGGCGGAGTTGTTGGCGAGCGTGTAGAGGTCGATGATCACCGGTGCCAGGAGCACGAAGACGATCGTCACGACGACGAGCAGCACCGCCGAGAGGGTCACGACCGAGGAGATGGCCTCCCACGCCTCGTCGTCGGAGCGGGTCGCCAGGCGGTCGACGAAGACCGGGATGAAGGTTGCCGACAACACGCCGCCGAGGACGAGGTCGAAGATGATGTTGGGGGTGTTGTTGGCCAGGTTGTAGGCGTCGGCGAGCGAGTTGATGCCCAGCGCGTACGCCAGCACGAACAGCCGTGCGAAGCCGGTGAGCCGTGACAGGAGCGTCCCGACGGCCATCGCTCCGGTGGTGCGCCCCAGGGCGGCGGGCCAGGCCCGGCGCGGCGCCGAGGCCGCGGGACCGCTCGGCGGCGCCGGGGGGGCCGGCGGGGCCGGCTGGACAGGCCAGGGGACCGTGTCGTCGCTCAATGTCCGTGCCGCACCAGCGGTCGGTTGCGCTCGCGTCGGCGCATGATGAGAGAGCGGCCCCACCAGCCGAGCAGGAATGCGCCCGCCCCGACGGACAACGCGATGGCGACCGCCGAGGTTGCCGTCGACCTCACCGTGAACCGGCTGTTGAGCAGCACGAGATCACCGTTGGGCGACACCAGCGACACCGTGAGGGGGAAGTCACCCGAGGCACGGGCGCTCACGTCGAAGTACTCGGGATTGTCCCGCCGGTCGAGGGCGAGGACCTGCGTCGAGCCTTTCGGAAAGCTCAGCTTGTCGCTGGCGATGCTGAGGACGGCGTGAACGGTGTAGCCGGTCTGGGAGATGACGGTGATGGGGATGCGACCGGTGCGGGACGTGAGGGTGATGGTGCGGTCCTGCGCCAGCGTCAGCTTGCCGAGTTCGGCGCCGATCTGGTCCTGGACCCCGGACAGGTAACGGGACTGCTCTGACGGGCGCAGGTCGCTCGACTGACCCGCCAGGAGCATGTCACCCATCTGGCTCAGCAGGTGAGGATCGTTGCTCACGACGGTGGAGAACGAGACGAGACGGCGTTGGGCCGATCGCAGCACTGCGACCGGCACCCTGGCGGCCTCGCTCTGGGTCCCCAGCTGACGGATGATGGGCGCACCGCCCGCCGCCTGGGCGGGGATGCTGGCGTCGAGCGTCGACAAGGTGAGAGGTTGCACGATCGGGCTCTGGGCCAGACCATCGAGGGCGGTGGTGAGGAAGGCCGAGCTCGACGGCCAGTCCAGCGGCGCCTCGGCGACGACGGCGCGCGGCTGAGTCGACCCCGGTTGCTCGAAGTAGATCTCGGCCAGGTCCGCCAGCAGTTGATGGGCAGCCAGGACCTGGTCCCCGCCGGCGCTGAAGTGCGAGGCCAGTCCCGAGTCCGCCGCCGTCACCAGGGGCTGGCCCGGCTCGGTCCCCTCCAGCTGGAAGGGCTGGGTCAGGCTCAGCTTGCTTTGCGATGAGGCGAGGCTCGTGTCGGGCACCACGAGGTGGTCGACGCCGAGGGATCTCAGGGGACCGACGTCGGCCTGGTCGATGGGGCCGTCCGTCACGAGGGTACGGGGGTTCGTCTGGGCATGGATGATGCTGCCCAGCACTTGGGACCCCCGGGCCAGCTGGGCGGTGGCCTGGTCGGCGAGACCGGCGTCGCTCAGCCCGGCGAGGCTCACCGGTACGTACGGCCCGGTGAGCACCTGCTGAGTCGGGTCCGCGGCCACGGAGGCAAAGGTCGCCAGAGTCTGATGGTCGACGGGGCGGGGGCTGTCGGCCAGCGCCTGCATGGTCTCTGGCGTGGGCGCCAACGTCACCGGGACCGTTTCGTGGTGCGTCAGCGAGCCCGCCAGCTCGGACAGCTGACGGGACTGGTCCGGCGCAAGGACGCGGCGGCCGTCGGTCGTCAGCGCGGGTGGCGCGTGCGCCGGCAGGATCCAGGCGAACCCCAGCTTGGTGCCGGTCGGCGGTCCCTTGACGAAGACGAGGTGGGTCGTGAAGCGGTCGAGTGATCGGCCCAGCGTCCGGTCCTGGAGCTCGACCTGGACGGGATAGACGCCCTCTCCGGAGCTGAGATCGAGGGCCGGTCCCGCGGCCGCAGGGGACTGTGGCGACGAGCCGACGGGGACGGTCACGCTCACCTCGCCCGCTGGGTTCGACGGGAGGCTGCTGACCGGGGCCGGAGGAAACCCTTGCAGCACCCCCGCGTCGCGGCCCTGCACGGTCTGGCTGAAGGCGGAGCGGCTGGTGAGCCTGTCGAACACCGTGACTGCCACGGCGAGGTCACCCCGAGGGACGGGGGACGAGATGGCCAGGCGGAGCTGGAAGCTCTGGCCAGGACCGACCCAGGGCGTCTGCTGGACGAGCGTCATCCGCCCGCTGGGCGCGGTCTCGGCGTTGGCGGCGGCAGCGGCGGCGCCCGTCGCGCCGACGACCGTGGCGGCAGCTCCCGC
>JBPYEZ010000010.1:0-3600 GCA_051984395.1 Acidimicrobiales bacterium
GTCAGGCCCAGCGCGCGAGAGATGGCCTCGTCCACGTCGACACGGTAATCGGCTTCTCTCGCCGGCCGGACAACCTAAACAGTTCTTTTCTTAATCAGGAATTGAACTTCCGTCGGACATTGCGCAATACTCTTGCATGGCCAGGACGCAGAAACGCACGAAATCTCCCATGTCCGCCCAGCACAAAGAGGCGCTGGCCGTCGGACGTGAGCAAGGCCGGGCCGTTCGACGCTATCTCGAAGCCCTCGAGGCCAATCGCCCCAAACGAGGGCGCAAGCGTACAACTGACTCGGTCAAGCGCCAGCTGGCGGCCGTCGAGCAGCGTCTCGATTCGGCCGATCCGCTCAATCGCCTCCACCTGGTGCAGGAGCGGAGGAACCTGAAGGACGAGCTCGACCGCAAGGATCGCTCTGTCGACATGGCGGCCCTGGAGCGCGAGTTCGTCAAGGCGGCCCCGGCCTACGGGGAACGCAAAGGCATCGGATATGCCGCCTGGAGAGAGGCTGGGGTGAGCGCCGCCGTGCTCAGGCGGGCCGGGATCCAGCGGGCCCAGGGGGTCCACTAGCGATCCCAGCTCCGCTTGTCGCCGGACCGGGTTGTCCACCCGACGGGTCCAGCATCGAGCGCAGCAGGAGCGCTCCGTCGGCGGACCCGAGCAGGTTGTCGCAGGCCCGCTCGGGATGAGGCATCAGCCCGACGACGTTCCCGGTCTCGTTGGTGATCCCCGCAATGTCGTCGATGGAGCCGTTCGGGTTGTCGCAGTAGCGGGCGACGATACGCTCATCGGCACGAAGCTGGGCGAGGGTATCGGGTTGGCAGATGTAATTCCCCTCGAAGTGATTGATGGGAAGCCGGAGCACTCTTCCTGGTTGAGTCAACCGTGAGATGAAGGATCGACTGCGCTCAATACGGATGCTCACGGTGGTGCAGAGAAACTTCAAGTGACGGTTCTTCTGGAGGGCACCGGGAAGCAGGCCGGCCTCGGTGAGGATCTGGAAGCCGTTGCACACCCCCAATACCGGTCCTCCGTCGGCGGCGAACGACCGCACCGCGTCCATCACCGGGGAGAACCGGGCCAGGGCACCGGGGCGGAGATAGTCGCCGTGGGCGAAGCCGCCCGGCAGCACGAGCGAGTCGACCCCGGACACCGACCGGGCGCCGTGCCACACCAGCTCGGCGTCGCCTCCCAGGCCTTCGATCGCTTCCACCACGTCGTGCTCGCAGTTCGAGCCCGGGAACACGACCACCCCGACGCGCCCGCTCACGCCGGCCGACCTCCGGCGGTGACCGACCCACGCTCAGGCGAGATGCTGATGTCGACCTCCTCGATGACCGGGTTGGCCAGGAGGCGCCGGCACAGGTCGTCGATCTCGGCACGCGCCGCCGCCTCGTCGGAGGCGTCGACGTCGAAGCGGATGGCCTTGCCGACCCGGACGCCCACGACTCCCTCGAAGCCCAGGGCGGGCAGGGCCCGCTCGATGGTGGCCCCCTGAGGGTCGGCGATCCCCGGCCGCAGGCGCACCTCGACGAGCGCGTGGAACCTCATTCGGTCGCAGCCCCGTACCAGTCGGCCAGGCGCAGATCCGTGATCTGCTCGTAGGCGGCCCGGTAGCGCTCGCTGGTGGCCCTCACCACGTCATCGGGCAGGGGCGGAGGCGGCGGCGTCTTGTCCCAGCCGGTCGTCTCGAGGTAGTCGCGAACGGGCTGCTTGTCGAACGACGGCGGCGTTGATCCGGGCGCCCACTCGGTGACGGGCCAGAACCGCGAGGAGTCCGGGGTGAGCACCTCGTCGCACAGCGCCAGCCGGCCGTCGATGAAGCCGAGCTCGAACTTGGTGTCGGCGATGATGATGCCGCGCCCGGCCGCCCACTCCGCACCCCGTCGATAGGCGGCGAGGCAGACGTCGCGCGCCTCTTCGGCCACGGCGGAGCCGACCATGTCGGCGGCCTCCTCGAAGCCGATGTTCACGTCGTGGCCCTCGGTCGCCTTGGTCGAGGGCGTGAAGATGGCCTCCGGCAACCGGTCCGACTCCCGGAGGCCGTCAGGCTGGGGCACGCCGTGCACGGTGCCCGAGGTCCGGTACTCCTTCCACGCCGACCCCGACAGGTATCCCCGGACGATGCACTCGATGGGCAGCATCTCCGCCCGGCGCACGAGCATGGCCCGCCCGTCGACCTCCTCCAGCCGGCGGGCGTCGGAGCCGAAGTCAGCGGGATCGGCGCTCACCAGGTGACTGGGGGCCAGATCGGCGAACTGCTCCAGCCAGAAGACCGTCATGGCCGTGAGCACGCGGCCCTTGTCGGGGATGGGCTCGGCCAGCACGACGTCGAAGGCCGAGATCCGGTCGGAGGCCACCATCAGCAGTTGGCCGTCGCTATGGCCGTAGACATCACGGACCTTGCCGGAGTGAACGTGGGTGAGCGTCACGGTGTCTCCTCGTCGGTTGAGCCGAGCGTGTCGAGGGCGTCGACCGCCCGCCGGGCATTGCGCAGGGCGCGGTCGATGCTGAAGGCATCGTCGAGCTCGCTGGAGTCGAGGGGCACCTCCGGATCCGACTCGAGCACCATCCGCAGGGGCTTGGCCTCGTCCCAGGCCAGACGGGCGTCGCGTTGCACGATCCGATAGGCCGAGTCCCGGTCCATGCCCGAGGCCACCAGGGCGAGCAGCACGGCCTGGCTGAACACCAGGCCGTGCGAGCGGTCGAGGTTCTCCCGCATCCGGTCGGGATGGACCACCAGGCCGTCGACGAGAGCGGTCATCTTTCGCAGAAGGTAGTAGGCGAGGAGGCTGGCGTCGGGCAGCACCACCCGCTCCACGGAGCTGTGGGAGATGTCGCGCTCGTGCCAGAGGGCCACGTCCTCCAGCCCCGGACCCACATAGCCCCGCAGCACCCGGGCGAGACCAGACAGTCGCTCGGACACGATGGGGTTGCGCTTGTGGGGCATGGCGGAGCTGCCCTTCTGACCCGACGCGAACGGCTCCTCGACCTCGCCGACCTCTGTGCGCTGGAGATGCCGGATCTCGGTGGCGAAGCTCTCCACGCTGGCGCCGACCGACGCGCAGGCCCAGAGGTACTCGGCGTGACGGTCACGGGCGACCACCTGGCTGGCCGGTACCGGACGCAGGCCGAGAGCGCCGCACACCCGGGCTTCGACCACAGGGTCGATGTTCGAGTACGTGCCGACCGCCCCGGAGAGCTTGCCCACCGCCACCGCCCGCCGGGCGGCCTGCAGGCGCCGGCGGTCGCGATCGGCCTGCAGGCACCACAGTGCGAGCTTGGTCCCGAACGTGATCGGCTCGGCATGGATCCCGTGGGTCCGGCCGACCATGGCGACGTCGGCCAGCTCCCGGGCCCGGCGCTCGAGCGTGGTGACGAGCTCGGCGCTGGCCCGGAGAAGCAGGTCGGCGGCGGCGGTGAGCGTGACGCCGAGGGCGGTGTCGACCACATCGGAGGACGTCAGGCCGTAGTGGACCCACGCCGAGGCGGGAGAGCCGATCGCTTCCTGCACCACGTCGACGAAGGCGGCGACGTCGTGGTCGGTCACGCGCTCCCGTTCGGCGATGGCGGCGATCGTCACCGGTGTCATGGCCGGCGCCCGC
>JBPYEZ010000011.1:0-5854 GCA_051984395.1 Acidimicrobiales bacterium
AGCTCGACCAGCAACGGACGATGGCCCTCCATCGTCGGAAGCACCACACCGCCGGGGACTCCTGCCTGTCGGTCCCCCAGCAACAGCTGGCTGGGATCGTCGATGCCCGCCAGACCAGCCTCGGCCATCTCGAACAACCCGAGCTCTCCCGTGGGACCGAAACGGTGCTTGGTGGCCCGCAGCAGCCTGAGGGCGTGGTGACGCTCCCCCTCGAACGACAGGACGGTGTCCACGACGTGCTCGAGCACCCGAGGGCCGGCCAGTGAGCCTTCCTTGGTCACGTGTCCCACCAGGAGCGTGGCCACGGCCGACGACTTGGCCATCTGCAGCAACTGCGACGCGCACTCACGGACCTGGGTGACGGTGCCGGCCGTCGACCCCAGCTCGGGGTCGAGCACGGTCTGGATGGAGTCGACGACGACCACGTCGGGCTCGAGGTCGGCGACGGCCTGCAGCACGTTCGGAAGCGAGGTGTCCGAGAGCAGCCACAGCCCCGGCAGCAGCGCACCGAGCCGTTCGGCCCGCAGGCGGACCTGCTGGGCGGACTCCTCGGCCGACACCAGCAGCGCCTTCGTCCCCGCCGCGGCCATCGCTGCCATCGCCTGCAGCAGGAGCGTCGACTTGCCGATCCCCGGATCCCCACCCACCAGCGTGACCGAGCCGGGCACGATCCCGCCGGCCATCACCCGGTCCAGCTCGGCCAGTCCCGTCGGCACCGGCGCGCAGGCGGCCGCGTCGACGGCGGCGATGGGGCGCGGAGGCGACACCGGTCGAGCGCCCCTCGAGGGCCGACCTGCCTTGTCGGCCGGGAGCGTCTCCTCGACCAACGAGTTCCAGGCGTCGCACGACGGGCACCGTCCGCTCCAACGAGCGGAGACGCCGTCGCATTCGGTGCAGCGGTGCACGGTGCGGGCCCGACCCATCGGACGGCACCGTATAGGGAGGGTGCGACAGTGGCGTGGATGCCTGGCGCGCCCGCCCGGGACGGCACCGGGCAAGAGCTTCCTCAGGTGGTGCGGACGATCAGGATCGTCGAGGTGGCGTGGTGGCTCACTTTGTTGGGCACCGAGCCCATCATGAACCGGCTCACGCCCGTCATGCCCTTGTTGCCCATCACGAGGAGGTCGTAGCGGCCGCGCTCGGCCTCGTCCAGCAGCACCGCCGCCGGGTCGCCGTCGATCGCCTTGGCGTCGATCGGCACGCCGCTCTCGCGGTGGCGGGCGACCTCGGCCTCGGCCGTGAGCAGCGCCTTGGCCCCGGCGCCGACGGAGAGCACGGTGAGCTTGGCGCCGGTGGTGGAGGCGAGCTCGACGGCCCGGTCCACGGCCTTGGCCGCGGTGCGCGAGCCATCAGTTCCGACAAGTATCCGTTCGTACACGAGGCGTCAGCGTAGGAGCCCGCGGGGGGGAGCGCGCTACTCGGGCGCGGGACCGGCTCCGGCCAGCTCGACCGGCGGCGGCTCGATGCCCTCGATGGCCCGGAACACCACCTCGCCGTTCTCGACGTCGACGATGATCGTCTCGCCCACCCGGAACTCCTTCCACAGGAGCTTCTCCGAGAGCGGGTCCTCCACCATCTGCTGGATCGACCGGCGCAGCGGGCGGGCGCCGAGCTGAGGGTCGTAACCCTTCTCGGCCAACAGCTCCTTGGCCGCCCGGGTCATCTCCAGGCCCAGGCCCTGCCCCTCGAGCTGCTCGCGTACCCGCTTGGTCATGAGGTCGACGATCTCGATGACCTCCTCGCGGGAGAGCTCGTGGAAGACGATGACCTCGTCGATGCGGTTCAGGAACTCGGGCCGGAAGTGCTGCTTGAGCGCCTCGTTGACCCGCTCCTTCATACGCTCGTAGGTGACCGACTCCGTGGTCTTGGCGAAGCCCACCGACGCCCGACGAAGGTCGGCCGTGCCCAGATTGGACGTCATGATCAGCACGGTGTTCTTGAAGTCGACCGACCGGCCCTGGGAGTCGGTCAGGCGCCCGTCCTCCAGGATCTGGAGCAGGGTGTTGAACACGTCCGGGTGGGCCTTCTCGATCTCGTCGAACAGCACCACGGAGAAGGGCTTGCGTCGGACGGCTTCGGTCAGCTGGCCGCCTTCCTCGTAGCCCACGTAGCCCGGTGGGGAGCCCACCAGCCGGCTGACGGTGTGCTTCTCCATGTACTCGCTCATGTCGAGCTGGATGAGCGAGCCCTCGTCGCCGAACAGGAACTCGGCGAGAGCCTTGGCCAGCTCGGTCTTCCCGACGCCGGTGGGACCCAGGAAGATGAACGACCCACTCGGGCGCTTGGGGTCCTTGAGCCCGGCCCGGGTCCGGCGGATGGCGCGGGACAGGGCCTGGAGGGCGGGCTCCTGGCCGATGACCCGCTTGTGGAGCTCCTCCTCCATGCGCAGCAGCTTGGCCGTCTCCTCCTCGGTCAGCTTGTAGACCGGGATGCCCGTCCAGTTGGCCAGGACGTCGGCTATGACCTCCTCGTCGACCACGTCGAACAGGTCGATTCCCTCGGCCCGCCACTCGGCCTCCTTGGCCGCCTTGCGCTCGAGGCGTTCCTTCTCCTCCTCGGAGAGCTTCTTGGCCTGATCGAAGGCCTGACGCTCGATCGCCGTCTCCTTGTCGTGACGGATGCGGCCGATCTCGTCCTCGAGCTGCTTGTAGTCCGGGGGCGTGGCCATGCGACGGATGCGCAGGCGGCTGCCGGCCTCGTCGATGAGGTCGATGGCCTTGTCGGGGAGGTAGCGGTCCGAGATGTAGCGATCGGCGAGGTTGGCCGCCGCGACCAGGGCCTGGTCGGTGATGGTGACCGAGTGGTGGCTCTCGTAGCGGTCGCGCAGTCCCTTCAGGATCTCGATGGTGTGGTTGAGCGACGGCTCCTCGACCTTGATGGGCTGGAACCGGCGCTCCAGGGCGGCGTCCTTCTCGAGGTGCTTGCGGTACTCGTCGAGGGTGGTGGCGCCCACGGTCTGGAGCTCGCCTCGCGCCAGCATGGGCTTGAGGATCGAGGCGGCGTCGATGGCGCCTTCGGCCGCGCCAGCCCCCACCAGCGTGTGGAGCTCGTCGATGAACAGGATGATGTCGCCTCGGGTGCGGATCTCCTTGAGCACCTTCTTCAGGCGCTCCTCGAAATCGCCCCGGTACCGGCTCCCCGCCACCAGAGCCCCGAGATCGAGGGTGTAGAGCTGCTTGGCCTTGAGCGTCTCGGGGACGTCGTTGGCCACGATCTTCTGCGACAGGCCCTCGACGATGGCGGTCTTACCCACACCCGGCTCGCCGATGAGCACCGGGTTGTTCTTGGTCCTCCGCGAGAGGACCTGCATCACTCGCTCGATCTCGCGGTCCCGGCCGATGACCGGGTCGAGCTTGCGCTCCCTCGCCAGGGTCGTGAGGTTGCGCCCGAACTGGTCGAGAACGGGCGACCCCGACGGTGTCTCCTGGCCCGACGACGGACCTCCCGACGCCGACTCCTTCCCCTGGTAGCCGGAGAGGAGCTGGATGACCTGCTGGCGCACCCGCGACAGGTCTGCACCCAGGTTCACCAGGACTTGAGCGGCGACACCCTCACCCTCGCGTACCAGGCCGAGCAGCATGTGCTCGGTGCCGATGTAGTTGTGCCCCAGCTGCAGCGCCTCACGTAGCGACAGCTCGAGCACCTTCTTCGCCCGAGGGGTGAACGGCGGCGAGCCCGTCGGCGAGCTGCCGGCCGGGCCGATCGTCTCCTCGACCTTCTCCCTCACGGCCTCCAGGGAGATACCGAGCGACTCCAGAGCCTTGGCGGCGACGCCCTCACCCTCGTGGATGAGGCCCAGCAGGATGTGCTCGGTGCCGATGAAGTTGTGGTTGAGCAGGCGCGCTTCCTCTTGAGCGAGGACGAGCACTCGTCGGGCTCGGTCTGTGAAGCGTTCGAACAACTATCGGCCTCCTGGGAAGGCTTTCTCCATAGTCTCATTCTACCCGTGGGTGTCCAGTTCCTCGCTCCCCCCTTTCCCGGACGACCACCCTCTGGCGCGCCCCCTTTGTGGGGGACTCGACCCCCTCCGGTTGTCGTCGGGGCAGGTATCTCGCCTAAGTTCCTTTGCCAGTGAACGTCTCTGAGGTGCTCGGCCTTCCCGGGCTCGAGGACGATCTTTCCCGTCTCGAGGTCACCCTCCGCCGGGCCGTCACCACCGAGGACCCCTTCCTGAGCGAGGTCGCCACCCACCTTATCGCCGCGGGTGGCAAGCGGCTCCGACCGTCGTTGACCGTCGCCTCGGCCGCCGCGGGAGGCGCCGCCGCGTCCGAGGAGGTCCTGCTCGGAGGGGTCGCCGTCGAGCTGGTACACCAGGCGTCGCTCTACCACGACGACGTCATGGACGAGGCGACGACCAGGCGGGGCGTCCAGAGCGTCAACGACCGCTGGGGGAACCTGGTGGCCGTGGTGGCCGGGGACTTCCTGCTGGCGCGGGCGGCGGGGATCGCCGCCAGCCTGGGGACCGAGGTGGCCGGGCTGCTGGCCGCAACCCTCGCCCGTCTCTGCGAGGGCCAGATCGCCGAGGTCCATACGGCATTCGACGTGGACCGCAGCGAGCAGGCCTACCTCGCGACCATCCTCGACAAGACGGCGTCGCTCATGGCAGCCGCCTGCCGCATCGGTGGGCTGACGGCCAGCCTCGACCGCCGACAGGTGGACGCCCTCACCACTTTCGGGGAGTGCTTCGGGATGGTGTTCCAAATTCGTGACGACATCCTCGACGTCATCGCCACCGAGGACGAGCTGGGGAAGGGTGTGGGCCAGGACATGGAGCGGGGCATCTACACCCTGCCGGTGCTGCGGACCCTGGGGGACGCCGGTGTCGGCCCCGAGCTGCGCTCGTTGCTGGGCCGCCCGCTTGACCGGAGCCAGCGGGACAAGGCCCGCCACATGGTCGCCACCTCGGGCGGCATCGCCTCAGCCGTCGGCGCCAGCCGGCGCTACGCCGACATGGCGGCCGCGGCCGCAGCCACGCTCGACTCGGAGCCGACAGGCTCGGCTCTCGGCCGGCTGTGCCACCTCCTGGTCGACGACATCCCCACGGGCTGAGCACCCCAGCCCCGCATCGTCACTGTGGCCTCGCCCCCCCGGGTGGGGCCGCATCCCCACTCTCCCCCGGGGTGGTAGAGGCTCCTGCGCCACCGCCGGCCGTCTCCGGCCGCAGGGTGGGGAAGGCGATCACCTCGCGTATGTTGCCCACGTCACCAAGGAGCATGACCAGCCGGTCGATCCCGATCCCGAGGCCGGCGGTCGGGGGCAGGCCGTACTCGAGCGCCCGCACGTAGTCCTCGTCGAGCGGCGCCGCCTCGTCGTCTCCGGCCGCCCGGCGCGCCTGCAGCTCCTCGAGCCGGGCCCGCTGCTCGACCGGGTCGACGAGCTCCGAGAAGGCGTTGCCCAGCTCCCGGCCGGCCACGATGGGCTCGAAGCGCTCGACCAGCCCCGGCCGGCTGCGGTGGTCCCGGGCGAGCGGCGAGACCTCCTTCGGGTAGTCGCACACGAACACCGGACCCCACAGCTCGGCCTCGGTCGTCTTCTCGTAGATCTCGAGCACGAGCTTGCCGGGTCCCCACGACGGAGTCACGGGCACGTCGTGCGCTTCGGCGATGGCCCGCAGCTGCTCCACCGGCATGCCGACGTCGACGGCTGCGCCGATGCGCTCCTCGACCAGCTCGGTGAGGCTGGCCCGGCGCCAGGGCGGGGTCAGGTCGAGCGAGCGGCCCTGGTAGGTGAGCACGGTCGTCCCGAGGAGCTCGGTTGCCAGATAGGAGACCAGCTCCTCGGTCAGCGCCATGAGGTCGGTGTAGTCGGCGTAGGCCTGGTAGAGCTCGAGCATCGTGAACTCGGGGTTGTGACG
>JBPYEZ010000012.1:0-6345 GCA_051984395.1 Acidimicrobiales bacterium
CTCGCCAACTACCAGTGGCCGGCGGTGCTGGACGCCGTGGAAGCCTCGGTTCGTGAATGGACGAGCCCGTGCGCGTCCTGATGGTCACCCCGTACCCGCCCGCCCGTGACGGCATCGCCGCCTACGCGCTCCAGGAGGTGCGGGCCCTGCGGGGGGCGGGCCACGACGTCGAGGTCCTCTCGCCGTACCCCTCGGCGGCTCAGCATCACCTGGACCTGCGGGGACCGCGAGGGGCGATGGCGTTGGCCAAGCGGGTCAAGAGCTACGACAAGGTCGTGGTGCAGTTCCATCCCGACGTCTTCTATCCGCTGCCGAAGGTCGACAGGGCCTGGGCGCTGGAGAACGTCGCCCTTCGGGCCCCCTTCCGCCGAGCCCGCCAGGTCGAGGTCCGGGTACACGAGATCGACTATCGGGATGGCTCCCATGACGGGGCGCTGGGGATCACGAGCCGAGCCTTGTGGGGGAGCGTCGACCGCATCGTGGTGCACACCGAGAGCGAGCGCGCTGCCTTCATCGAGGCGTTCGGCGTCGAGCCGACCCGGGTCACCCTGAGTGCGCACGGAGCGAACTTCCATCGGCACACGGCGTTCAACCGGACAGAGGCGCGCCGTTCGTTGGGTTTGCCCGAGGGCGGCACCGCCTTCCTGGCCATCGGCTTCGTGCAGGCACACAAGGGCTTCGACCGCGCCATCCGGGCCTTCTCCGGGCTGGCCGAGCATGGCAGCCGGCTCGATGTGGTCGGCTCGGCGCGACTGACGGATCCGGCCGTGCAGGCCTACGTGGAGGAGCTGGAGCAGCTGGCCGCGGGCACGCCCGGCGTCCACCTCCACCTCGACTACGTGTCGGACGAGATGTTCGACCGTTGGCTGGTGGCGTCCGACGTCGTGGTGCTGCCGTACCGGTCCGTCTGGTCCTCCGGGGTGCTCGAGCGAGCCGCCCTCTACGGGCGACCCGTCATCGCCTCGTCGCTCGGAGGGCTGGCCGAACAGGCGGTCGGTCGCTCCGAGGTCACCTTGGTCACGACAGATGTCGACCTCGCCCGCGCAATGTGGGCCTCGGCCGGTGTCGAGCCCAACGGTGATCGGGCGAGGCGCCCATGGCCGACCGATGCCCCCGATCCCCGGTCGGCGGTGCAGGCAGCCGTCTTCGAGAGGGCCGCCTCCAGGCGGGGGAAGGCCCGTCTCACACCGACCGCCGTCACGCCCTCGTCGGTGTCGGCCCCGACAGCGTCCAGCCCGCTACGGTCGCTGGGGGCGCTGGGCTTGGCCGAGCCCCGGTCGACTCGACCCCTCGTCGCTCCCCTGAAGTGGCTGATCCGCCGGATCACAGCGTGGGAGATCGAGCCCCTGGTGGCTCGGCTCAACGAGCTCCAGGCCGCCACCGCCTCCGCCGTCGACCGGGCCTCGGAGGCGCAGGTCGCACCATCAGGCTCGTCGGCCCCAGATCCTCAGGATCTCGCCCGCTAGGCCGGGCCCCCGAGACGCACCCTCGAGCACCGGCCCGTCGCCTCTCGGCCGTCAGGAAGCTGGGATAATCGGCTGAGAGGGCGCAGAGGGGAGGGGTGCGTGCTCCGTAGTGGGGGGGGCGGGCGAGGCCCGGTCGATCGCGGGCCGCGAATGGCCGGGATCGCGCTTCTCGCCGCTGTCGGCCTGGTCGCTTCGGCGGTCCTTGTCTCGGCGGCAGCGAGCCCGGCGGGAGCGAGCAGCACCCCGACCAAGCCGATGGTGGCCGCGGCGGGGCAGAGCTCGAACCTGTCCAAGGGGCCGGTCGGATGGGACACCTACCGAAATCTCGGCGCCCTGCCGACCCTTCCCGTCGGAGTCCAGACCCAGCAGTTCGCCAGCACCAATCCCTCGGGTCAGAACGCCGACTTCAACCACACCCTGGGTCGGACGCCGAGCGGTGCCTTCATCCTGGCCCGCCACCAGGGGCCGGGGGAGATCGACTCCATCTGGACCACCAGCAACGGCGGCGACGTCACCCAGACGGGCAACATCACCGTCACCCTGGACGGGACGGCCGTGCTGAACGACTCCGAGCAGAACGTGGTGAACGGAGGCCTGGGAGCGCCCTTCGTCTTCCCTCTGGTCGCCAACGCCAACCAGAGCTCTGGCGGGAACTACATCGACGTACCCATGACGTTCCGGTCATCGATGATGGTCACGACCACCAATGATCCGGCCTTCTACCACGTCGACTACCGGAACTACGCCGACGCCACCGGCGTCTCCACCTTCAGCCGCCAGGACGCGGCCAACGACGTGGTCAGCGAGCTCGCCGCGGCCGGCACCCAGGACCCCAAGGGCCCCCAACCCGGCCAGGGTACCGACACGATCCCGATAGCTGCCCCCGCCGGCCAGACCGACGTGCTCAAGAGCTACCAGGGGCCGGGACGGATCAACGCCCTGCAGCTGACCCTGCCCCAGCTCAGCCTCCAGGCAGTGGCGCCCACTGCCTCGCCGTCCACCGCAGCGTCGGGCCCCACCACGCTCGCCATCAGCCCGAACAACGCGGGAGTACAGGTGACCCGCCACCTCCAATCGGGCAGCGGCGCCGAGGGGGCCGACATCCTCGTGGGAGGCAGAAAGGTGGCGAGCCTCCCGCCGCCACCACCAGGGGGGCCGGCTTCGAAGGCCCACTGGGGGCCTCAGAGCGTCACCCTGCCTTCATCGGTCACTGCCGGGCAGTCGACCATCCAGGTCGTTCCTTCCGGCTCGGGCAGCAAGTTCGCCTACCAGACCACCGGCCTGACGTCTGCAGCGGCGACGCCCGCAATCTCGGCCGCCGACGACGTGCTCCAGAACGTCCGGCTGCAGATCACCTTCGACGGCCATCAGACCCCCGACGTCGACGCCCCACTCGGGCAGTTCTTCGGGTCGGGCCTGGGCGAGGCGTCCGTGAGCGGCCTGATGGTCGCGGTCAACGTGCAGACCAACACACTGTCGGCGTGGTGGCCGATGCCCTATGGGCAGCAAGCCACCGTTGCCCTCGACAACCGCTCCCAGCAGATCCTCTCGGGCGGGACCGCACAGATCACCACGGCCCCGGTGCCCGGGGAGACAGATGCCCTCGGCCCGTCGGGCCAGGACGGCTACTTCCACGCGACGGCCAAGGCCCAGAACCCCACGGTGTCCGGCCAGGACTACCCGTTCCTGTCCACAGGCGGCTGGGGCAAGTTCGTCGGGGTGTCCGAGACCATGCAGGGACTTGGCGTCGGCGCCATCGCGACGCCGGAGTGCTTCTTGGAGGGCAACGAGCAGGCCTACAGTGACGGCTCGCCGACGCCCCAGGTCGACGGCACGGGCACCGAGGACTTCTACCAGGGAGGCTGGTACTTCAACCGAGGCGCGTTCTCCGATCCACTCAACGGCAGTCCTGCCCAGCAGGGCACCGGCACTTGTCAGAACGCCGCATACAGCGCCTACCGCCTGATGCTGGCCGACGCTGTCCCGTTCTCGTCCTTCCAGAGCTTCGGGATCCAGCACGGCGGGTTGAACACCACTCCTACCAACTACTCCTCGACGGCCTACTGGTACGGCCGCTCCGGCGCCTCGCCCGGTCTCTACCACGCGCTTCCGCTCCAGAATGGCTGGACGCAGGCGGGAGGTGCCAACCCACCCTCCTACGTGTTGGAAGGCAACTTCGTGAGGCTGCTCGGCGGGGTCGCTGGCGGCGCGGTGGGGCAGCCCATCGCCACTCTGCCCCCGGGCCTGGCACCCGACGCCGACGAGTGGTTCCCGGTCGTCACCGCCAACAACGTCGTCGCACCGCTGGTCGTGCACCGCAATGGATCGATCGTCTTGAACGCCGGCAACACGGGATTCGTGTCCCTGTCGGGGATCGTCCTGGACGTCGGATCCTCCACCGCCTACCAGCCCCTCGCGCTCCAGAACGGATGGTCGCCGGCGGGGGGGACCGACCTTCCCGGTTGGTCCCCGGGATACGTGCAGAACGGCAGCTCTGTCGAGCTGACCGGCGGTCTGACGGGAGGGACTCCGGGGCAGGTCGTGGCGACGCTGCCGGCCAACTTGCGGCCTCCGGCCGACGACTGGTTCTCGGTGGTCACGGCCAACAACGTGGTGGCGCCACTCGTCGTCCACCCCGACGGGACGATCGTCTTGAACGCCGGCAACCCAGGATTCCTGTCCCTTTCGGGCGTCGGAGTAATGGTGGGCGCCGCGCCACCCTCAAACCTCAACCTCCAGAACGGCTGGTCGCCTGCGCCCGGCACGAACGCGCCGGGGTTCGCACAGGAGGGGACGGAGGTCGATCTCCGGGGAGGACTCGGCGGAGGTCAGACGGGCCAGGCGATCGCCACGTTGCCGTCGGGCTCGAGACCTGCGGCGGACGAGTCGTTCCCGACTGTCACGGCTGGAAACGTCGTTGCGCCTCTGGTCGTCCACTCCGACGGGACCATCGTGCTGAACGGAGGCAACCCCGGCTTCCTCTCCCTGGAGGACGTCCGCGTATCGACTGACGTCGCGTCTGCGGTCTCTCCCAATCCTCCGGGTGCGCCGACGATCGGGGAGGCGACGCCGGGGAACGCCTCGGCGACAGTCGCGTTCACGCCGCCCAGCTCTGACGGTGGCTCGCCGATCATCAACTACACGGCCATGGCGGCCGACCAGACCAATGCGAGCCATGGAGGCCAGAGCGGCAACGGGGCGGGCAGCTCCATCGTCGTCAGCGGCCTCACACCCGGCGACACCTACACCTTCACCGTGACAGCCACCAACGCCGGCGGCACAGGTCCACCATCAGCTCCCTCCAACGCGGTCGTCCCCGCCAAGCCGGTCGCCGAACCCGTCGTCTCCTCGCCCCAGTACGGTGTCGCCAACCAGACGGACGTGTTCACCGTGGCCAGTGATGGAGCGCTGGACGTCTACTGGGTGCAGGGAGGCGGAGGTTGGAACGGCCCCCTGGCGATCAGTGGACCGGGCACCGTCCCGACCGGAGGCCACCTGGCGGTCTCGACCCAGTTCGGCGTCAACAACCAGACCGACGTCTTCTTCGTCGGGACGAACGGGGCCACGGAGGTCGTGTGGGTGCAGGGGGCCGGCGCGTGGCAGGGGCCGCTGCCCATCACTCCGGCCAACACGGCGCCGCCAGGTGCAGGTCTCGCCGTCTCCCCGCAGTACGGCGTGAACAACCAGACCGACGTGTTCGTGGTGGGCACCAGCGGCGCCACCGACGTCTCCTGGGTGGCGGGAGGCGGTGGGTGGCAGGGACCGATGCCCATCACCCCGGCCAACAACGCCCCGGCGGGCGCAAGTCTCGCCGTCTCCCCGCAGTACGGCGTCAGCAACCAGACCGACGTGTTCGTGGTGGCCAGCACCGGCGCCACCGATGTCTCCTGGGTGGCGGGAGCGGGCAACTGGAACGGACCGATGCCCATCACCCCGGCCAACACGGCGCCGCCAGGTGCGGGTCTCGCGGGCTCCCCGCAGTACGGCGTGAACAACCAGACCGACGTGTTCGTGGTGGCCAACAGCGGCGCCACCGACGTCTCGTGGGTGGCAGGAGCGGGCAACTGGCAGGGACCGCTCGCCCTCTAGCGATGCTCCGAGCGGCTACGGCGCCCGCCGCTGGGTGAAGCGCCTGCGCCAACCGACCCACATGGCGTTGTCGGCGAGGGCGAGCATCTCGCGGTCGCCCGAGCTGTCTCCGTAGGCCCAGAGCTGGGGCCACGGGTGGTCGACCGCCGCCGGCAGCGACGTCTCCAGCCACTGGCGCAGACGCGTGGCCTTCTCCTCGCCCCGGCAGTTCCGGCCGAGGAGCTTGCCGGTCAACCGCCCGTCGCTTCCCGCCTCGAGCTCGGTGGCCAGGACAGCGTCGACGCCCAGCCGGCGTCCTGTCGGCTCCACGTAGAGCGACGGCGAGGCCGACACGATCACCACCTGGTGGCCGAGTCGCCGGTGCCAGTCCAATCGCCGCCGCATGCCGGGCCGCAACCGGCGGACGAGCCGCTGCGCGTAGGCCTCGCCGCGGGCCGACACCTGCTCGACGTCGACGCCGCCGAGGAGTCGGGTCAGCAGGGCCTCCTTGGCCTCGTCTCTCGAGGCGCGTCCCAGCGCCGCCCGCCCCAACCGGGGACTCTCGGCCATGACCGCCCGGGCGGTGGCGCCCGCTCCCTGCACCGAGGCCAGGAAGGGCAGGAGGCTGTCGTACCACGTCAGTGTCCCGTCGAAGTCGAAGACGGCGACGGTCGGGCCCGGCGAACCCGGCGCCGGCTCCTCCGGACCCGCCTTCGTCACGCCGGGATCCGGCGGAACAGTGCCCGCGGCAGGTGGCGCAGCACCGTCATCACCCAGCGCAGCGGGGGCGGGGCCCAGACGACGTCGGCAC
>JBPYEZ010000013.1:0-33861 GCA_051984395.1 Acidimicrobiales bacterium
GTGCCGACGCCCACGCGGCACCTGGACCTCGACCGCGTGCAGGTCCTGGTGCGTGAGCGGTGCTTCCCCTCCTCGACCGCCGCCCTCGTGGGCGCCGAGATCGAGTGGCTGAGCCATTCCCTCCAACATGCGCACGACCTCGGCTGCGGCGAGGTCGAGGCCGCGTTCGACGGCGCCGCGCCGCTTCCCGGAGGCAGCTCCCTGACGTTCGAGCCCGGTGGTCAGGTGGAGCTCAGCTCCCGGGCGTGCCCCGGCGTGACCGAGGCCTGTCAGGCCCTGGGCGAGGATGCCCGCGCGGTGCGCGCCGCCCTGGCCGAGCACGATATCGGACTGGTCGGCATGGGCCTCGATCCGCTGCGACCCCCAAGGCGCGTGGTCGACGGTCCCCGGTACCAAGCCATGGAGGCCTTCTTCGACGCCGACAGCTCCGGTGGACGAGGCGGCTCGACCATGATGTGCAGCACGGCGGCCGTCCAGGTCAATCTGGACATCGGAGGCCCCGAGACCGTCGGTCGGCGCTGGCGGCTGGCCCACGCCCTGGGGCCGGTGTTGCTGGCCTCGTTCGCCAACTCGCCACTCGCCGGTGGGCGACCGACGGGCTGGTGCTCCACCCGGATGGCCACCTGGTGGCACATCGATCCGTCCCGCACCTCGCCGGTGAGCCAGCACGACGGGTGGGCCGACGCCTGGGTCGACTACGCCATGGCCGCCAAGGTCATGCTCGTCCGGCGCACCCCTCACGACTTCGTGCCCGTTCGCACCGGCCTGTCGTTCGGCGAGGGGATGGCGAGCGGGCACGAGCTCGGTTACCCCACCGTCTCCGATTTCGAGTACCACCTGACCACACTCTTCCCGCCGGTCAGGCCCAGAGGCTGGCTCGAGCTTCGCTACATCGACTCGTTGCCCGATCCGTGGTGGCGGGTGCCCGTCGTCGTGGCCAGCTGTCTGCTGGACGATGACGAGGCGTCATCGGTGGCCGCCGACGCCGCCGCCCGCTGCGGTGCCTCGTGGCCGGAGGCGGCCCGGTTCGGACCGCGCCACCCCGACGTGGCCCAGGCGGCCGAGACCTGCTTCGACGCCGCCCTGGCCGCCTGCGGGCGCCTCGGGGTCGACGAGCCGACGACCGACGTCGTCGCCCGCTACCGGGACGCCTACGTGGCAAGGCGGCGATGTCCCGCCGACGATCGCCTCGACGAGTGGGCCGCCGCCGGCGATGAGTCGGTCACCACGTCGATGGAGGCGTCGTGGGCTCAGGCGATCCCCGACGGCCGACTCGGGGATCGGCCTCGAGTCGCCCCGATCGGCAGCGTCAACGGCGGGGATGGTGCGTCCCCGTCGCCGACGCAGACCGGGTCGCCTCGGACGGGACCGCCGGAGGAGACCGCCTCGTGGACCTGAACGCGGCGGTGGCCGAGCGCCTGGAGGCCGCCCGGCGTCGTTCCCTGGACCTGCTCGCTCCGGTTCCCGACGACGCGTTGGTCCGCCAGCATTCGCCACTCATGTCTCCCCTGGTCTGGGACCTGGCCCACGTCGGCAACTACGAGGAGCAGTGGCTCCTGCGAGCCTTGGGCGGGCCGGCCGTAGGGCCCCAGTGGGACTCGGTCTACGACGCCTTCCGCCATCCCCGGCGGGACCGTCCGTCGCTGCCCATGATGGGCCCGGACGAGGCGCGCGACTACGCAACGGTCGTGCGAGGCAGGGTGCTCGACCTGCTCGAGCGGCTTCCGCTCGCTGACGGTCCGGCGCGGGCTCTCCCCCGGCCATCTCGCGGCCCCTCCCCGACCCAGAGCGCCCCGCCGCCGCCCGCCGAGCTCACGCCGGGCGCATTCGTGCACGGGATGGTCGTCCAGCACGAGCACCAGCACATCGAGACCATGCTCGCCACCCTCAACCTGGCCCAGGAGAGCGACTGGCTCGCCGCCGCGCCCGCCACCCCCACGGCCAGCACCGGCTCCGGTGAGGTCCTCGTCGACGGCGGACCCTTCGTCATGGGTACCGACACCGAACCGTGGGCCTACGACAACGAGCGCCCCGCCCATGTCGTCGACGTGGCGCCGTACTGGATCGACGCCGTGCCGGTGACCAACGGCGAGTACCTGGGTTTCGTCGACGCCGGGGGGTACCAGGACGCCCGCTGGTGGTCACCCGAGGGCTGGGCCTGGCGTGAGGAAGCCGGGGTCGCTCACCCCGGTGGCTGGCACCGCGAGGGCTCCGCCTCGTGGTCCCTGACCCGGTTCGGCCGCCGCTGCGACCTGGTCCTCGACGAGCCGGTCGAGCACGTGTGCTGGCACGAAGCCGACGCCTTCGCCCGGTGGGCCGGAAAGCGGTTGCCGACGGAGCCCGAGTGGGAGAAGGCCGCCTCGTGGGGCCGCGACGGACACAAGCGCCGGTATCCGTGGGGAGCCGACGATCCGACGCCCGCCCTCGCCAACCTGGGCCACCGCCACCTCGGCCCGGCTGCGATCGGTGCCTACCCGGCGGGCGTGAGCCCCTGGGGGTGTCACCAGATGATCGGTGACGTGTGGGAGTGGACGGCCTCGGATTTCCTGCCTCACCCCGGGTTCGCCACGTTCCCGTACAAGGAGTACTCGGAGGTCTTCTACGGGAGCGAGTACAAGGTGCTGCGGGGCGGCTCCTGGGCGACGCACCCGACCGCCGTCCGCACGACGTTCCGCAATTGGGACTACCCGATCCGACGCCAGATCTTCGCCGGCTTTCGTTGCGCCAGGGACGCGTGAGAAGGGCCCGTGTGCCGCTTGCTCGGCTATCTCGGCCCGCCCGTGACGCTCGAGCGGCTCCTGCTCGAGCCGGAGCACTCGCTGCTGCGCCAGTCCTCGGCTCCGGAGCGGCAGACGCACGGCACCGTCAACGCCGACGGGTTCGGCGTCGGTTGGTACGACATCACGAGCCGGCCGGAGCCGGCCCAGTACCGGCGGGCGGGCCCGATGTGGGCCGACCGCTCGTTCGCCAGTCTGGCCGGCGTGGTGCGCAGCGGCGCCGTCCTGGCCGGTGTGCGCAGCGCGACGCCACCCGCGCCGGTCGAGGAGAGCGGCACGCCGCCGTTCACCTGGGGGCCGTGGTTGTTCGCCCACAACGGCGCCGTGGACGGGTTTCGCGACCGCCCGGGCGCCGCCCTTCGGCGGTCCCTGTCGGACCGGCGGCTGGCGGGTCTCGAGGGGGCCGCCGACTCCGAGGTCCTCTTCGCCCTCACCCTCGACCGACTCGACGCCGGCGCCGGCCCGGAGCAGGCGCTCGCCTCGGTGATCGAGCAGGTCAACTCGGTCACCACCGGCCGGTTGACCATGATGCTGACCGACGGGCGACGGTTCGCCGCCACCGTGTGTGGCGAAGCCCTCTACCGCATCGGGATCGACGACTCGACCGATGGCCTCCTCGTGGCGTCCGAGCCCTTCGACGCCCGGACCGGTTGGCGCCGCCTGGCCGAGGGCACGCTGTTGTCCGCCCAGGACGGAGGCGCACGAGTCCGCGAGTCCGGCCTATGAGCGAAGGAAGCATCCCCATCCCGTGAGCCGAGAGGAATCGCCCCCCGTGACCAGTGCCGCCAACGTCCGCGTCGACGTCTACCTCGACCCCGACCAGCTCCGGGCGGCCCTGCGCACCGAGGCCAGGGCTGGGCTGACGTCGAGCCCCAAGGAGCTTTCTCCCAAGTGGTTCTACGACGAGCGGGGCTGCGAGCTGTTCGAAGCCATCACCAGGCTGCCCGAGTACTACCCAACGCGCAGGGAGCAGGAGATCCTCGACCAGAACGCCGGGACCATCGTCGATCTGTCCGGCGCCGACACCGTCGTGGAGCTGGGCTCGGGCACCTCGGCCAAGACGAGGACCCTGCTGGACGCCTTCGCCGCCCGCCGCCGACTGGACCGCTTCGTCCCCTTCGACGTGAGCGAGGCGACCCTGCGCGCCGCGGCCACCTCCATCGCCGAGGAATACCCGGGCGTGTCGGTCGATGCCGTGGTGGGCGACTTCGACCACCACCTCGGCGATCTACCCGGCGGAGGTCGGCGCCTCGTCGCCTTCCTCGGGGGAACGATCGGGAACCTCGGCCCCGAGCGGCGGGCGTCGTTCCTGAAGGAGCTGGCGGCATCACTGCGGCGTGGTGACACCTTCCTGCTGGGCACGGACCTCGTGAAGGACGTGGCCCGGCTCGAGGCCGCGTACAACGACAGCGCCGGCGTCACCGCCAACTTCAACCGCAACGTCCTCGCCGTCCTCAACCGCGACCTGGGGGCCGACTTCGATCTCGAGCAGTTCGAGCACGTGGCCCGGTTCGACCACGAGCGGGAGTGGATCGAGATGGCGCTGCGCTCTGTAGCGGACCAGGTGGTCACGCTCGCCGACCTCGATCTCCAGGTCTCGTTCGCGACCGGCGAGGAGATGCGCACCGAGATCAGCGCCAAGTTCCGCCGCCCGACGCTGGAAGCGGAGATGGAAGGAGCGGGGCTGGAGCTCGCTCACTGGTGGACCGACGAGGCGGGCGACTTCGCCCTGTCGCTGTGGGCTCCGACGGGAGCCCGCCACAGGCCGACCGTTTCGCCGTAGCCTCTGGCGCCATGGCCGACGTCCCCGCCGAGGAGACTCCCGCCATCCCGGCGGCGACGGTCATCCTGCTCCGGGACCGGCCCTCGGGACTGGAGACCCTCATGGTCCGGCGCAGCACCACGCTTCAGTTCGGAGGCATGTGGGTGTTCCCCGGCGGGCGCATCGACCCCGACGACTATCCGGTGAGCGCGCCGGACGACATGCTGGCCGCCGCCCGCCGGGCCGCGGCCCGAGAAGCGGCTGAGGAGGCCGGGCTGGTGATCGACGAGGCGGGGCTGGTTCCCTTCTCCCACTGGACGCCGCCGGCGGTGACGCCCAAGCGCTTCTCGACGTGGTTCTTCGTCGCCGCCGCTCCCCAGGGTTCGGTCACTGTGGACGGTGGAGAGATCCACGACCACGCCTGGGTGCCTCCGGCCGACGCCATCCGGCGACGCGACCGGGGGGAGATCGAGCTGGCCCCGCCTACGTGGGTGTCCCTCCACCGGCTGGCCGGGTACGCCGACGTGCCCGCCGCCATTGCCGATGCCGAGGTCCGCCAGCCCGAGGTCTTCGCCACCAGGCTGGCCAAGGTGGACGGGGGGGCAGTCGCCCTCTACCACGAGGACGCCGGCTACGAGGACAGTGTGGCCGACCGACCTGGTCCCCGGCATCGCCTCTGGATGCTCGGGTCGGGCTGGCGCTACGAACGGTCGGGGTGAACGACTACGGTCCGGCCGTTCGTCACGGATACTCGACCGGAGGAGGAGCGAGATGGAGAGTCCCCTCGACCTGGTGCGGAGGTTCTGCTCGGCGTGGTCCGACGGCATGGGCGCCGAGGACCTGGCGGCCTTCTTCACCGACGACGCCGTCTACCACAACATCCCGCTGGCGCCCGTCACCGGCAGGGATGACATCGCGGCGACCATCGGGTCGTTCACCACGGGCGTCGAGGGCATCGAGTTCCGCGTGCGCAACATCGCGGCCGACGGCCCGGTGGTGATGACCGAGCGGGTCGACGTCTTCAAGCTCCCCGACAAGTCGATCGAGCTTCCCGTCATGGGCACCTTCGAGGTGCACGACGGCAAGATCACGGCCTGGCGGGACTACTTCGACATGAACCAGTTCACCGGCCAGATGGGCTAGGCCCGCGTCCCTTCGGGGTGCGGATCAGAACACGATGACGCTGCGCGCCACCTCGCCCGCCTCCATGGCCCGGAAGGCGTCGTCCACGTCGTCGAGGGTGATCCGGCGGCTGATGAGGCGGTCCAGGTGGAGCCGACCGGCCCGATCGAGCTCGAGCAGTCGGGGAAAGTCCCGATCCGGGTCGGCCGAGCCGTACACGCATCCGAGAATGGATTTTGCGTCGACGAACAGCTCCATGGCCGTGAAGGACACGTTCTCGTCCGGCCGGCCCGCGCCGACCAGGACCGTCGTGCCTCCGCGCCGGGTCATCCCGAACGCCGCCTTGATCGTGGGCGGCGAACCCACGACCTCGAAGGCGTAGTCGACGCCCCGGCCTCCGGTCAGGTCCTTCACCGCGTCGGACGCGTCCTTCCCGGATGCATCGACGACATCGGTCGCACCCATGGCACTCGCCAGCGTCAGCTTGTCGGCCACACGGTCGACGGCGACGATCGACGCTGCCCCCGCCACCACGGCTCCTTGCACGACCGACAGCCCGACGCCCCCGCACCCCACCACCGCGACCGTCGACCCCGGTGACACTCGGGCGGTGTTGATGACGGCGCCAACGCCGGTGGTGACCGCGCAGCCCACGAGGGCCGCCACCTCGAGCGGCAAGGACGGGTCGATCGGCACGACAGCGCGCTCCAACACGAGCGCCCGCTCGGCGAAGGTCGCCGTGCCCATGGCGGCCAGCAGCGGTCTCCCCTGCCAGCTCGCGTAGGGCGCCGACATGGCTTCGGTGAGACCGCGCTCACAGAGGACGGGCTGGCCGCCGAGACACCTGGGGCAGGCCCGACACGGAGGGATCCACGAGAGCACGACATGGTCGCCTGCCTGCACGCGGGTCACCGCCGACCCGACGGCTTCCACGACGCCCGCACCTTCGTGCCCGAGCACGGCCGGCAACGGATACGGGATCCCGCCGTTCTGCATCGACAGGTCCGAGTGGCAGACACCGCTCGCCGCCACCCGCACCTGGACCTGGTGGGGTCCGGGCGACGCCAACTCGACATCGGCGATCTCCAACGGCGCCCCAACCTCGGGGAGCACCGCTGCCTTCACGCCGCGACCTCGGCGTGATCGCCCGACGGGAACACCCACAGCGCCAGCACTGTGCGGGATCGTAGGCGGGCGTTCGGTCCGCCACCAGCCCGGGAGGCTGGCAGCCCGGCCTCGGCCGTGCTCGGTCTCGGGCCGGTCGAGGGGCGACGGTCGAGGGGCGACGGTCGAGGGGCGGCGGGCCAGGTCGGAGCGGCGAGGCCCACCAGATAGCGTGGTCGGCGTGAGCACCAGCGAGACAGCGGCGACACCAGGCTCCCATGGGCTCCGCTGAGGACCGCGACCTCGACGCGGACGTGCCCGAGGCCGACGCCCTCGAGCAGCGGCGCGACGTCGGCGACGACGCGCTCGACGAGGAACCGCATCTCGGCGACGAGGTCCCCGAGGCCGACGCCCTCGAGCAGGCCAGGGCGGTACCCCTCGACGACGAAGAGCACGACGCCGGCTGACGATCGCCCGGGCCCGGCGGGCGGCGGAGCGAGGACGCGGCGGCGGCGGGTAGCCTGGTCAGCAGCCACTTCGGCACTGGTGAAGCCCAGGCGCGGCGACCAGTTCCCGAATGGAGTGAGGGCGACGGCATTTCAGGATCGGTTCGATGCCGGCACGACTCTGGCGACGAGGCTCGCCGCCTATGCCGGTCGAAACGACGTGGTCGTGCTCGCCCTGCCGAGGGGCGGGGTTCCCGTCGGGTTCGAGGTGGCCAAGGCGTTGAAGGCACCCCTCGACGTGTTCCTGGTCCGCAAGCTGGGCGTTCCGGGCCACGAGGAGCTGGCCATGGGTGCCATCGCCAGTGGCGGCGTGCTGGTCGTCAACGAGGACGTCGTCGAGGCGCTCGACGTCCCGCCCGACCGCCTCGCCGCGGTCGCCGCGGCCGAGGAGCGGGAGCTGCAGCGCCGCCTCCGGGCCTACCGCCCGGGCATGCCGCCGCCCGACATGAAGGGCAAGACCGCCATCCTCGTCGACGACGGGCTGGCCACGGGATCGAGCATGCGGGCGGCGGTGCACGCGCTCCGCCGGCTCGATCCGGCCCGCATCGTGGTGGCGGTCCCGACCGCGGCCGCCGAGACCTGTGACCGCCTGGCGGGCGAGGCCGACGAGGTGGTCTGCGCGTCGACGCCCCGTCCTTTCCACGCCGTGGGGCTGTCGTACCGGGACTTCTCGCAGACCACCGACGCGGAGGTCAGCGACCTCCTCCGGCGCGCGGCGTCGGGGGCGACGGGGCCAGGGCCGCCCGCCACCAGGTCCTGACTCGTCGTCAGCGATGCATCGGGGTGGCGCATAGACTGCCGCCCGAGCGAAACTGACTCATACGTCAGATCCGCGCCCCGGCGACGGAGACCACCCAGACCCAAGACCGAAGGTCCGATGCGAGGAATCCTCAGCTTCAGCAGCTATGTGCCCTATCGACGCCTGGCCCGCTCCGCTATCGCCGAGGTGCTCGGCGGAGCTCCAGCCAAGGGCACCAGGTCGGTGGCCTCCTACGACGAGGACACGACGACGATGGGGGTGGAGGCGGCCCGCCTGGCCATCCACCCGGGTTCACCCGAGCACCAGCCGGACGAGCTGTGGTTCGCCACCGCGTCGCCGGCCTATCTGGACAAGACGAACGCCACCGCCATCCATGCCGCGCTGCGGTTGGACTCCGACCGGCCGGCCATCGACATGGGCGGGGCCGTACGCTCGGGCGTCGGCGCGCTGCGAGCCGCCCTGGACAGCAGTCGCTCGGTCCTCGTGGTGACTTCGGACATGCGGACCGGACTGCCCTCGAGCGCCGACGAGTCAGCGGGCGGCGACGGCGCCGCCGCCATCCTCACCGGAAGCGACTCGGATGGACCGCTGCTGGCCACCTACCTGGGCGGGGCATCGGCCACCGAAGAGTTCACCGACCGCTGGCGGGCCCCGGGGGACGTGCGCTCGAAGGTCTGGGAGGAGCGCTTCGGAGAGACCGCCTACCTTCCCCTCGGCGAGCGGGCCTGGAACGAGGGCCTCAAGGCGTCGGCAATCACGGCCGAGCAGGTGGACCGGCTCGTCGTCACCGGCACCCACGCCCGCGCCGTGCGCCAGCTCGCCGGGCGGCTGGGCACGTCCAAGGAGGCGCTGGTCGACGACCTGTCGGCCAGCGTGGGCAACACCGGGACCGCCCACCCCGGCCTGCTCCTCGCCTCGGCCCTCGAGGGGTGCCGGCCCGGTCAGGTCGTCGCCCTCGTGGTCCTCGCCGACGGGGCCGACGTGCTGGTGTTCCGCGCTGGCGATGCCTTGTCGTCGTTCACGCCGGCGCGGCCTGTGGCCGCCCAGGTCGAAGCGAGCGGGACCGTCCCCTACGCCAAGTTCCTGAGCTGGCGGGGGCTGTTGCCGGTGGAGCCGCCGCGCCGGCCGGAGCCCGAGCGGACCTCTTCGTCGGCTGCCGCCCGGAGCGAGGAGTGGAAGTTCGCCTTCGTGGGCTCGCGGGACCGCTCGAGCGGTGCCATCCACCTCCCGCCGGCACGGATATCGATGAAGGGCGACGCCGTGGACGACATGGAGCCGGTGCCCATGGCGGACGTCCCGGCCACCGTCGTCACGTTCACGGTCGATCGCCTCGTCTTCTCGCCCAGCCCCCCGGTCGTCTTCGCCGTCCTCGACTTCGATGGTGGTGGGCGCTTCGCGTCCGAGCTCACCGACGTGGAAGCCAACGAGGTGTCGATCGGCGACAGGGTCGAGATGACGTTCCGCCGACTCTCCACCGGTGACGGCATCCACAACTATTTTTGGAAGGCCCGGCCAATTCGCATCGCAAGGAGTTGATCAGTGGCATCGCACGGCATCAAGGACAGGGTGGCGATCGTCGGGATGGGGTGCACGCCGTTTCGCGAGCACTGGAACAAGAGCACCGACGACATGCTGGTCGACGCCGCCCAGGAGACCTTCGCCTCGGCCGGCATGGAGAAGGCCGATGTCGACGCCTACTGGCTCGGCACCGCCATGTCAGGCAACAGCGGCATCGCCCTGGCTCGCCCGCTCAAGCTCCACGACAAGCCGGTCACCCACGTGGAGAACTTCTGCGCCACGGGCTCCGAGGCCCTGCGGGGAGCGGCCTACGCAGTGGCTGCGGGCGGATACGACGTGGCCATGGCCATCGGCGTGGAGAAGGTGAAGGACGGCGGCTACCAGGGCCTCAGCGGAGCGGGCAAGGCCCCGACCGACGGCACGGGCCGTTCGCTGACGGCGGCGGCCATGTTCAGCCTCGTCGCCCCGGCCTACGCCAAGAAGTACGGGGTCGACGAAGCCGAGCTCAAGGACGTGCTGGCCCGGATCGCCTGGAAGAACCATCACAACGGCGCCCGCAACTCCCGGGCCCAGTTCCGCAAGGAGGTGGCCCAGGAGTTCATCTGCAACATGCCACCAGTGGCCGGGCCGCTCGGGGTGTACGACTGCGCGGGGGTCGCCGACGGTGCCGCGGCCGCCATCGTCGTTCGGGCCGAGGACGCCCACCGGTACACGGACCGTCCGATCTTCGTGAAGGCGCTGTCGCTCGTGGCCGGCACGGGGTCGGGGGTCATCGACCCGGAGTACGACTTCACCCACTTCCCCGAGGTCGAGCGGTGTGCCGCCGACGCCTACAAGCAGGCGGGCGTCACCGATCCGCGCCGCCAGCTCGCCATGGCCGAGGTCCACGACTGCTTCACGCCGACCGAGCTCGTCCTCATGGAGGACCTGGGCTTCGCCGAGCGGGGCACGGCCTGGAAGGAGGAGCTCGCCGGGAGCTTCGACCTCGACGGCGACCTGCCCGTCAACCCCGACGGCGGCCTCAAGAGCTTCGGCCATCCGGTGGGTGCCTCGGGGCTGCGCATGATGTTCGAGTGCTGGCTCCAGCTACGCGGCGAGGCCCCGGACGAGCGCCGGGTGGCATCGGCAGCCGAGCGGGGCTTGGCGCTCACCCACAACCTGGGTGGCTACCCGGGTGAGATGGTCTCGTTCGTGGGCGTCGTGGGCTCGCAGCCGGGCTGACCGGCACCGCGGGTTGCGCTTCACCATCGTCCCGGATCGCTCCGGGGTCTGATCGAAGCCCGCTCCGGTGCCCGACGCCGTCGTGATCGGGGCCGGTCCCAACGGTCTGGTGGCCGCCAACGTCCTGGCCGACGCCGGCTGGTCGGTCGTGGTCCTCGAAGCACAGCCGGAGCCGGGTGGTGCGGTCCGCACCGCCGAGCTGACGCTTCCGGGCTTCCGCCACGACGTCTTCAGCGCCTTCTACCCGCTCGCAGTGGCCTCGCCGGCGATGCGGTCGATGCACCTCGAGCGGCACGGCCTCCGCTGGTGCCGGGCGCCGGTCGCGATGGCTCACCCCACCAGCGACGGGCGGTGCGTGTACGTCGCCGACGATCCCGACGAGACCGCCGAGTCCATCGCCACCTACCAGCGCGGAGATGGGGAGGGTTGGCGACGTCTCTACGGTCGGTGGGAGGTCGTTCACGAGCCGCTCCTGGGCGCCCTCCTCTCGCCGTTCCCGCCCGTGCGTCATGGGGTTCGGCTGGCTGCGAGGCTGGGAGCCGCCGAGCTGCTGCGCTTCGCCCGCTTCACGACGCTCCCCGTGCGCCGGCTGGCCGCGGAGGAGTTCACGGGAGCCGGTGGTGAGCTGCTGCTGGCCGGCAACGCCCTTCATGCCGACTTCGGTCCGGAGACAGCGCTCGGCGGCTTCTACGGCTGGCTCCTGGCCTGCCTGGCCCAGCAGGTGGGCTTCCCGGTGCCCGAGGGCGGCGCGTCCGAGCTGACCCGCGCACTGGTACGACGGCTCGGCGGCCGTGGGGGGACGGTCGAGTGCGACAGCCGGGTCAGCCGCGTCGTGGTGCGCAACGGCCGGGCCCAGGGCGTCATGCTCGCCGGCGGCGGCGAGGTGACCGCCACGCGGGCGGTCCTGGCCGACGTCGACGCGCCGGCTCTCTACCTCGACCTGCTCGAGCCCGTGCACGTCCCCTCCCGGGTGCTCGACGACATCGGACGCTTCCAGTGGGACCCCTCGACGATCAAGGTCGACTGGGCTCTCGACGGACCGGTGCCGTGGCAAGCCGAGCCCGCCCGGCGCGCCGGTACCGTCCACGTGGCCGACAGCCTGGACCAGCTGACCCAGTGGGCCACCGACCTGGCCAAGGGGCTCGTGCCGGCCGAGCCGTTTCTCATCTTCGGACAGCAGAGCGTGGTCGATCCCACTCGCTCCCCGCCGGGGACGGCGACGGCCTGGGCGTACACCCGCGTGCCTCGCCGGGTACGCGGCGACGCGGGAGGCCCCCTGACGGGCACCTGGACGCCGGCCGAGCTTGATGTGTTCGCCGACCGCATGGAGACGCGGGTGGAGGCGCTGGCACCGGGCTTCCGCAGGCTGGTTCGAGCTCGACACGCCGCCGGTCCGGCAGACATGGAGGGCGCCGACGCCAGCCTTCGGGGCGGCGCCATCAACGGGGGCACTGCGCAACTGCACCAGCAGCTCGTGTTCCGACCAACGCCCGGCACGGCGCGGCCCGAGACTCCGGTCAGGGGCCTGTTCCTCGCATCGTCCTCCGCCCACCCCGGCGGCGGCGTGCACGGAGCCCCCGGCGCCAACGCGGCACGAGCTGCCCTGGCCGCCGAGGGCTGGGCCGGCCTCCCGGCGAGGGCGGTGAAGGCGGCTCGCCTCCTCGTCGATCGGCGCGGGTCCGCGTAGGCAGTACCGTTCGGCGCGGTGGACCTGGCTGCCGCCACCGCCGGTGATCACGACGAGCTCTTCCATGCCTTCGCCCGGATCGTGGACGCCGGCGAGGGGTTCCCGCAGGAACCTCCGCTCGACCGCGCCCAGTTCGAGGACTACTGGCTGGCTCGTTCTGCCGCGGTGGTCCTGGCCCGAGTGCACGGTCAGCTGGCGGGCGCCTACTACGTGAAGGCGAACTTCGTCGGCCGGGCGGCGCACATCGCCAACGCCGGGTACTTCGTGGTCGCCGAGCACCGGGGAACCGGGATCGGGCGAGCCCTCGTCGAGCATTCGATGATCGAGGCCCGTCGCCTCGGCTTCGACGCCTTGTTGTTCAACCTCGTGTTCGAGTCCAACCCGGCGCGCCGCTTGTACGACTCGCTGGGGTTCATCGTCGTCGGCCGCGTACCGTCAGCGGTCGCCGGCGAGGACGCGCTCGTCTACTGGCGTCAGCTGTAGGCGCAACCGCGACCGGTCTCCGCCCTCAACGCTGACGGAGCACGTAGTGGAGGATGCCGCCGTGGCGGTAGTACTCCTCCTCCTTCGGCGTGTCGATGCGCACCTGGGCAGGGAACTCGATCTCCCCCGCCCGCACGGTCAGCTCCCGGGGCATCGGGTCGTCGGGACCGAGCCCAGCCAGGCCCACGATGTCGAACACCTCGTGACCCGTCAGGCCGAGGCTGGCCGTCGACTGGTCGTCAGGGAGCTGAAGGGGCAGGACGCCCATGCCGATGAGGTTCGAGCGGTGGATGCGCTCGAAGCTGGCCGCCAGCACGGCCCGCACGCCGAGCAGGACCGTGCCCTTGGCCGCCCAGTCCCGGGAGGAGCCCGATCCGTAGTCCTTCCCGGCTAGGACGACGAGCGGGACGCCGTCCGCCGCGTACCGCATGGCGGCGTCGTAGATCGTCGTCTGCTCCCCGTCCGGAAGATGGATCGTCACTCCCCCTTCGGTGCCGGGGGCCAACTGGTTGCGGAGGCGGATGTTGGCGAAGGTGCCCCTGATCATGACCTCGTGGTTGCCCCGGCGGGCTCCGTAGGAGTTGAAGTCGGCGGGTTCGACCCCGGCCTCGACGAGCCACCGGCCGGCCGGGCTGTCCTTGCGGATGACGCCGGCGGGAGAGATGTGATCGGTCGTGACGCTGTCTCCCAGCAGGGCCAGAACGCGGGCGCCCGTGATGTCGGCCAGGGGAGGGACGTCGCGGGACATGTCCTCGAAAAACGGGGGCTTGTGCACGTAGGTCGACGAGTCGTCCCAGTCGTAGCTCCGCCCGGCGGCGACGGGCAGGGAGACCCATCGCTCGTCACCGTCGAACACGGCCTCGTAGTTGGCGCGGAACATCTCGGAGCGCACCGTGCCCCGGATCACCTCCTCGACCTCCTGCACCGAGGGCCAGATGTCTCGCAGGTAGACGGCGCCGCCGCTCTCGTCGCGGCCGAGCGGCTCCGACCCGAAATCGATGTCGATGGTGCCGGCCAGCGCGTAGGCCACGACCAGCGGCGGCGAGGCCAGGTAGTTCATTCGGCACTGCGGGTGGATGCGACCCTCGAAGTTGCGATTGCCCGAGAGCACCGAGGCCACGACCAGATCGGAGTCGTCGACGGCGCTGGCGATCTCGGGAGCCAGGGGCCCGGAGTTGCCGATGCACGTCGTGCAGCCGAAGCCCACCAGGTTGAAGCCCAGCTTCTCCAGGTACGGCGTCAGGCCCGCCTGCTGGTAATAGTCCATCACGACCTTCGAGCCCGGTGCGAGAGACGTCTTGACCCACGGCTTGGAGCTGATCCCCCGGTTGACCGCCTTCTGGGCCAGAAGGGCGGCGGCCACCATCACCGAGGGGTTCGATGTGTTCGTGCAGCTGGTGATGGCGGCGATAACGGCGTGCCCGTGGTCGAGCGTGACCTCTTGTCCGTCGGCCAGGCGCACGGGCACCTGGAGCTCGGGACGGGCCGCCGCCGAGCCCTGGCCGCCGTCACCCGGAGCGGCGTACGGGGCGCCGGTCTCGGCCGGGCCCGCATCGCCAGCGGTCGCCTCGACAGGATCACTGGCCGGGAAGGAGAAGGCGGAGGCGGCGTCGACACCGGAGTCGCCGACGTGGTTGGGAACCCCGTTGGGCCCCGGGTCGGGGCTGGGCGGCTCGCCCAGCATCTCCGACAACGCAACTCGGAACGAGCCTTTCGCCGAGGAGAGGGCGACGCGGTCCTGGGGGCGGGTCGGACCGGCGATGCTCGGCTCGACCGTGGAGAGATCGAGCTCCACCGTCTCGGAGTAGACGGGCTCGTCCTCGGGATCGTGGAACAGTCCCTGCTCCTTCGCATAGGACTCGACGAGGGCGAGCAGCTGCGGCGGGCGCCCGGTGAGCTCCAGATAGCGAAGTGTCTCGTCATCGATGGGAAAGATCGAGCACGTCGAGCCGTACTCGGGAGACATGTTCCCGATCGTGGCCCGGTTCTCGAGCGGGACGGCACCGACGCCAGGCCCGTAGAACTCGACGAACTTCCCCACCACGCCGCGTTGACGAAGCATCTCTGTGACGGTGAGCACCAGGTCGGTCGCGGTCACCGCCTCGGGGAGAGACCCGAAGAGCCTGAACCCGACCACCTGGGGCATGAGCATGGAAACCGGCTGGCCGAGCATTGCGGCCTCTGCCTCGATGCCGCCGACCCCCCAGCCCAGCACGCCGAGCCCGTTGACCATCGGGGTGTGCGAGTCGGTCCCGAGAAGCGTGTCCGGGTAGGCCCGACCGGTGTCGTCACTGAACACGACGCGAGCCAGGTACTCGAGGTTCACCTGGTGGCAGATGCCGGTGTCCGGGGGCACAATGCGCATGTTGTCGAACGCCGTCTGGCCCCACCGCAGGAACTGATAGCGCTCGCGGTTGCGCTCGAACTCGAGGTCGGCGTTGCGGCGAAAGGCCTCGGGCCTGCCGTACACGTCGGCAATCACCGAGTGGTCGATGACGAGCTCCGCGGGCACCAGCGGGTTGATGCGGTCTGGATCTCCGCCCATCCCGGCCACGGCGTCGCGCATGGCAGCCAGGTCGACGACCGCCGGGACGCCGGTGAAGTCCTGCATGAGAATGCGGGCCGGGGCGAAGGCGATCTCCCTCGTCTGCGTGGCGGCCGCGTCCCATCGGGCCAGGGCCTCGACGTCCTCGGCCCGGACGCTCACGCCGTCCTCGTGCCGGAGGACGTTCTCGAGCAGGATCTTGATCGAGTACGGGAGGCGGGCCACGTCGAAGCCGTCCGGGAGGGCGCCGAGCCGAAAGATCTCGAAGGTCCGGTCACCCACCTCGAGCGAGGACCTGGCGCCAAAGCTGTTGCCTGCCACGTCTGTTCCTCCTGCCGTCCTCGGTGCTGGCCCCATCGGGGCCCTGATCGCAACCTACCCCCGGCCCGGACGGGTGACGCTCCCGCCGTCGCGGGCGCGGTTTGACACCGGGGCCGTCTCGCTCGTTAGCCTTCACCCCGTCCATCGGTGACGGCTGGGGGTTCTGGGGTCCGCCACCCACGACGAGCTCGAAGCGGAGTACGAGCGCGTGACATGGCCCAACCGATATCTCATCGGTACGGTGGCGGCGAGCACCCTCGTCCTGTCGGCCCTGCAGGCCTCCCTGCACCCGGGGGGACGGTCAGCCAGCGTGCTCCACGCTGATGCCCAGTCTCGACTCGTGGGTCAGGAGAGCTCGGCGACGTCGTCGCTCTCGCCGGGGATCTCCTCCGGACAAGCGGCCCTGAGCCAGGTCGAGCAGCGGCTGGCGGTGGCCGCCGACGACGTCGAGGCCCAGCGGCTCCAGCAGGCTGCAGCGTGGCTAAAGGCGGTGAACACCCGACCGTCGGTGCCGCCGCCGGCTCCCAGACCAACCGTCCCGGCCCCTTCCGCTGACGCCGGGCCTGGTCAAGGCGCGCTGGCTGCGGCCGAGGCCGAGCTGGGCAAGCCCTACAGCTACGGCGGCGCCGGCCCCAACAGCTTCGACTGCTCGGGATTGACCATGTGGGCATGGAGAGCCGCCGGCGTCTCCCTACCCCACTCGGCCACCGACCAGTACCAGTCGACACCCCACGTCGGGCTGTCCAGCCTCCAGCCCGGCGATCTCCTCTACTTCGGGTCGAGCACCAGCAACATCGGGCACGTGACGATGTACGTGAGCCCCGGTCGGATGATCGAGGCCGAGGACTCCGGCACGGTCGTGAGCATCAATCCGATCCGCTCCGACCTCGTCGGAGCCAGCCGACCCTAGGAGCCGGTCCCCGCAGCCGCGGTGGGTCCGTTGGGCCCGGCCCGGGCCAGCTGCACCTGCGACTGCACCGGAGGGCTCGACGCCCATTTGCCCGACGAGGGCGTCCAACGGAGGCCGGCGAAGCTCACCGACGTGATGCGGTAGGCGTAGGCGTTGGCCACCATCCAACTCGCCACCGTCCAGCCCCTGGCAGGTGTCAGGTCGGCACCCAGCGCCGGCGACCCGAGCTCGGTCGCCATGGCGTCGCTGAGGGTGCTGGCGCCGTTGTTCGTGCTTGGTGTCGAGAACTGACACGTCAGACCGCCGGCGACCTCTCCGGTGAGCACCTGGGCCAGGTCACGGGCCTCGGGCTCCCAGACGGCGTAGGCCTCGGGTGCGGCGCTGTGCTGCACCCGCTGGACGGCGTCGGTCACGGGCAGCGACGCCCATCCCGGGACCTGGACGAGGGCTCGGTAGAACGCCGACGCCGCGTAACTGGGGACCATGAGCTGCGAAGCGGATCCCCACCCCTGCGACGGGCGCTGCTGGAACAGACCGACCGAGTCGAGATCCCCGCCGGGGAGATTGTGCAGCTTCGACTCCTGGAGTGCAGCGGCCAGGGCGACCGTCACGCCGTGGTCCTCGATGCCGTCGCGCTTGCCGACGGCGGCGATCGTGGCCGCATTCGTCGCCTGGGCCAGCTCGAGCTGGTAGCCGCGCGACGCCACGGTGGCCGTGCACCCCGGGCTGACGCCCGGGCCGGCGATCCGGGTGACCGCGATGGCGATGCCGCCGGCGACCACGGCGAGGGCCAGAGCGATGAGCGCCAGTCGCCGACCCCTGCGGGGACGGGGGGCGCTGAGGTTCGTTCCGGACGGTGGGGTGTCTTCCAGGGTGGGCACAGTTCGTCGTGGGGCTCGATCGTCGTCGACGCGACGTGGGTCGAGGGAGGTCCTCGAGGCTCCCTGACCCGGATCGCCCCGCTCAATAGTGCCGTGGCTCGGCGCCCGCTGCGAGTCACCTGCTAGTAGGCGGTATCGACCTCGATCGGAAGCACCAAGGAGGTCGATCCAGGTGGGGAATGTGGTGGTGCCCGACAGGCCGAGTTCCCCCACTGACGACCTGCCTGTTTACGAGTGGTCACCTGCCCACTTGGGATGCAATCGAGGCCGATCGACACCGCGACAAAAGCTCCGGCGACCGGCAATCTCCCAAGAGACGGGGCCCGCTCGTGACCCGTCTGACGTGGACCGCGTCCGCTCGGTTATTCGCATGACACGGAACCATCCACCTCGACACACATAACTCCCGCTACCATTTATGTGCTCCGTCATATAGTCCAACACGAGATGGGGGTGATGACGGTGGTAGTAGCACGAAGACGGGTGGCTAGAGCAGCACCCAAGAAGTCAGCGAGCAAGAAGTCGGCGACACGACGACCTGCCGCGAGGAAGAGCACAGCCAGGAAGGCCGTCAAGCGCAGCACTGCTGCACGCAAGCCGGTCAAGCGCACGACTGCCCGCAAGGCAGTTCGGCGGCCCGCAGCCAAGAAGACGGCGAAGCGGCCCGCCGCCAGAAAGACAGCGAAGCGGCCCGCAGCCAAGAAGACGGCGAAGCGGTCCACAGCCAAGAAGACGGCGAGGCGACCGGCGACCAAGAAGGCTGCTCGGCGTCCCGCGGCCAAGAAGACCGTGCGGCGCACGACAGCCAGGAAGGCCGTGCGGCGTCCGGCGGCCAAGAAGACAGCCCGGCGTCCCGCCAAGCGGGCCCGGAAGACCACCAGCGCCAGAAAGCGCTGATCCAGCAGTACCCCGCAGTCTGCGGTCCATGAGTGGGCCGGGGCTCGTCGGGTCGGTGTGTGATCGGCCGCTCCACGGTGTGGTCACGTCATCCTCGGTCTGATGGCCAGGGACGGCATCCCACGCCCTCCGGAGCTTGGTGATCCTGGAGGCGCCGAACACCGGCTTCGTCGAGGCCTCGCTCGTTCGGGGTCAGCTCGTCCGACGCAGCTGCCGCACCTCGTCGAGCCATCCGATGACTGCACGCTCATAGGCGATGCCGAAGCGGATCACCGCGTCCCGGTACGGGTCGTCGCTGTCGACGTACCCATCGAGCGACTCGTAGAGCTCCAAGCGAGCGGCGTGCTCGTGACGGGCCTCGTCGACAAACGTCGCGAGGTGCGACGGCTCGAGGTGGCGACCGAACCACAAGGAGACGAGCAGCGGGAACCGGATCTGCTCGGTCGCGGGTGGGCGACGGATCCATTGGCGAAACTCCGTGCGCCCCGGCTCGGTGATCGAGAACGGGACGCGATCCCGTACGCCCGGGCGACCGGCCTCGATCAGACCGCGCTCCTCGAGCACCCGGAGCTCGCGGTACACGTGGCTCGAGGTGACGTTCCAGAAGCGTGAGAGGCCACTCTCGACCCGGCGGATCAGGTCCCAGCCGGTCAGCGGTCCCTCGTAGAGAAATCCCAACAGTGAGCCCTGGGTGGGGTTCAGCTCGGCCACGCTTGACATTCCCTTCTGGACGGTTAGAGTTGAGACATTCCCTTGGGGAAGGATGGCCCCCTGGGGAATGATGGCACGGCACAGGGAGCACGGCACGGGGAGGACAGGGCATGCCAGAGGACACCGCGGCGCTGCTGGCGGAGCGCGGCTATGCGACGATTCCCGACGCCATCGGCGCCGAGCAGGTCAGCCTCGCCCGGGCCGAGCTGGAGACGATCCTGGCGACCACGCCGCCAGGTCGCGACGATTTCGAGGGCCGTCGCACCCGGCGGGTGTACGCACTGTTCGCCAAGACCCGCTCGCTGGACGCCCTCGCCCTGCATCCCGAGGTGCTCGCCGTCCTCGACCGGGTGCTCGGCGCCTACCAGCTGAGCGCCCCGGCGGGCATCTCGATCGGACCCGACGAGCACGCACAGCCCCTCCACACCGATGACGCCATCTACCCGCTGCCGCGACCGCACGACGAGGTGGTCGTGAACGTGATGTGGCCGCTCCAGGATTTCACCGAGGCGAACGGGGCCACCCGGATCGTGCCCGGGAGCAACCGCTGGACGACGGAGCGACCGGGCCCGGACACCCGGACGGTCGCCATCGAGATCCCCGCAGGCACGGCGCTGCTCTACACCGGCAGCGTGTGGCACGGTGGCGGTCCCAATCGGACCGAGCACGACCGTCTGGGTGTCGTGCTCCACTACGCCACGTCATGGCTGCGGCCGGTCGAGAACCATGTCCTCGCCGTCCCTCCCAGTGTGGCGTCGACCCTTCCCGTGCGTCTCCAGGAGCTGCTCGGCTACAACATCCACCCGCCGTTCATCGGCTACGTCGACGGCCGCCATCCTCGACGGCTGCTCGAGCAGAGCGGGGCTGCTGAGCCCGGCCTCAGGGCGTCATCCTCATCTGTTCCCTGAGCCGGCGGCCCGGCCGGCTCCGGAGGCGGGATCGGCAGCTCGGCCACGGCCGAGGCCGAACAGGTGCTGGCCCACCTTGCGCATCTGGATCTCCTCGGATCCCTCGGTGATGCGGTAGCGACGGTGATGGCGGTAGATGTGCTCGAAGGGCATGTGCCGGCTGTAGCCCACACCGCCGCAGGTCTGCATCGCCCGATCGGCGGCGTCGCAGGCCAGGCGATTGGCTCGGTAGTTGCACATGGCGACCTGATGGGTGACCTCCATGTGGTGCTGTCGATCGAGCGCCCAGGCCGTGGAGCGCACCAGCTGGCGCAGCATCGCCGCTTCGGTGTGCAGCTCCACCAGCGGGAACTGGATGGCCTGGTTCCGAGACAGGGCTCGGCCCCACGTCTGCCGCTCGTTGGCGTACGCCGCCGCCTCGTTGACGCAGAACTGCGCGGCGCCCAGTGAAGAGGCGGCCTGGCGGATCCGGTTCTCGTGGACGAAGTGCTGGGCCAGCTCGAGCCCGTGGTCGACGGGACCGAACACGGCCGACCTCGGCACCCGCACGTCGGTGAGGGTCACCTCGGCATGATCGGTCGGCATGTTGAAGGTCCACCAGAAGAAGTCGATCGAGAAGCCCGGCGTGTCGGTGGGCACGAGCAAGGCGGTGATGCCGAACGGCGACCCCGGCTCTCCCGAGGTCCGGGCGAAGATGATGTCGTGGGTGGCGTGGTGGAGGCCCGAGTTGAAGCGCTTGTGGCCGTTGATCACCCACTCATCACCGTCAGGTACCGCCGTCGTGTCGAGATAGGTGGCGTCGGAGCCGTGGTCGGGCTCGGTGAGCCCGAAGGCGAGGCGGCGCGTCCCGTCGAAGAACCCGGGCATCCACTCGGCCCGCTGGGCCTCGGTGCCGAAGTCTCGCATCATGAGCACGGTCGGGAAGTTGCCGACGATCGAGCTCTCGTTCTGCAGGTCGTTGTGCAACCCGAGGCCCCGCGTGGCGAGGTGCTCCCTGATGATCGCCATCTCCAGGTTGCTGGCCTCGTGCCCGCCGTCCTCCTTGGGCAGCGCCCACCGCAGCCAACCGGCGGCGTCGGCCCGCCGTCGCATCTCGGCCAGCAGCTGCTCCCATTCCCGGCGGGGGACGCCCCCGGCCTCGAAGTCGGTGCGGGCGTACTCGCGGCGGTGGTCGAAGAAGCGGATGTTGTCGTCCTGACGTTCGAGCGGCTCGATCTCCCGCTCGATGAAGTCGTCGAGAGCCTCCAGCGTCGCCTGGATCTCCTGCGGGATTTCGAAGTCCACGTCGACACCGTAGGACGGGAGGCGCCTCGAGGGCGACCCGCCACCGCGCCCACCCGCCGCGCCCACCGGCCGTCCCCGCCGGCTCGGGCGCGTTCCACGTCCGGTCGAAAGTGGGCGCGACGGCTGCGAGGGAGGCGCCCATTTTCGACCAGATGTGGAACCAGAACGATGAAAGGGCAGCGACAAGCCTCCCCGAGGACCGCGGCCGCTCGCCCTCGAGACCCTGGCCGCCTCATCGGCCATGAGCGCCGCAGGTCAGAGACGTAGGCTTCGGTCATGGCGCTTGCTCTCGCGGAGATTCAAGATCGGCTCAGTCGGGCCAGCCGGGGTCGCTGGCGGTACTCGGGTCAGCAGGTGATGATCGGGCAGGGTCTGGGCTCCTACGCGGTGACGGTGAGGAAGCGGGATGACGGCGAGTTCATCGCCGGGGCGAGGACCGACGTCGAGAGCCTGCTCCACGAGGTCACCCGACTACGACAGGGCCTGGCAAGCGCCCATCAGGACCTGACGACGCTGCACCGGTACGCGTCGGGACAGGTCGCCGACATGATCGACGGCCTCATCGCCGACGTGGCCAAGCTCATGTGAGGAGCCAGCCAGCGGCGCCGTGCTGTGGGTCAGTCGCCGCGTCCGGCGCCCGCCTGCACGACGGCCGCCAGGATCTCGTCGACCGAGGACTCGGCCAGCGCCTTCATCTCGTCATCGGTCCGGTCCTGGATCGGATGGGGGACGAAGACCCGGGCGGGATCGAAGCCCAGGGCACGGGCCTGCACCGCAGCGGCGTTGACGAACTCCGTGGAGGCGACGAACACCCCCGGGAGCCCCCGGGTCTCGAGGTCCGCGATGTCGTGCACACTGCACGACGTACAGCTGCCTCAGTCGGCGAGCGCCTCGATCACGAGGTCGCACTTGGTGGTGATCTCGTGGCGCAGGTCGACCGGCGCCACCTTGGCGAAGGTCGGCTTGCGGTAGCGGACGACCCGCAGGCTGGGGACCCGTGACCTCAGGGCCGACTCCAGCGCCGTCAGGAACACGTCGCCCCGCGGCTTCGAGATGTCGAGCAGCCCGACCGTCAAGCCCTCCAACGACGAGGGGCGGGCGACCCGAGGCCGAGTCGCCGGGCGCCGCTCGCTGGTCGGATCCAACAAGACGGTACTGGCCTGGGTCGTCATACCCCCACCTCCCGGGTCACGGGCTGGCTGCCGCCCGGTCCGTTGATCCAGCTTCCGATGATCGACGAGAAGAGGCCCGCCCGCCCCCCGGCGTGGACGAACCACAGCCCGTCACGACGGAACTTCGGAACGGCCACTTCCTCGAGACCCTCCGGCAGGCCCTCGTCGCAGCCCCCGGCGCCACGGACGAGCTCGGCCCCCGGGACGGTGAGAAGGTCGAGCAGCTCGTCGCGGAGCCTGACCTTGTCCCATCCCGCCTCTCGAAAGACCCGGGCGTGCTCGGGGCTCACCACCACCATGGCGTCGAAGCCGAGCGCCAGCTTATGGTGGCCGACGGTCCGCAGGCTGCCGGCGAACGACCGGGCGAGAGACTCGGGGCGGCGCGACAGCTGATCGATGACGCCGTGCGGACCCTCGCCCGCGAAGAGCGTCACCGCCGACCCTCCTCTGGTCAGCCCGCGCTCGACGGACAACGGCTCCCAGGGAGATCCCTCCTCGTCCTCGGCGAAGCAGAACGTGTACTTCCCCGGGTTGCCGAGCGTCGCCCGGTCGACACCGCCGGGCAGCCCGCCCCCGACGTTCCGCACGATCAGCTGGAGCGCACGGCCGATGGTGGCGTTGGCTCGGTTCCCCTGCCCCAGCGCGTTGGCGCCCGAGTTCATTCCGACGGCCTGACGGATCGGACCGTTGACGATCACTACAGGCCCGGAGAAGTACGTCGTCGCCAGGAGCCCGTGACCGTTGAACTCGTCGGTGCACATGGCCTCGACCGCCGCCAGCACGAGCGGCAGGTACTGGGGCTGGCACCCGGCCATGACCGCGTTGATCGCCGCCTTCTCGACGGTGCACCCGACCAGGTCGGGGGGAACGATCGCCACCACCTCGTCGGGGCTCCGCTGGGTCCCCTCGAGCATCCGCAGCACTCTGATCTCGGTGGGCGGGACCACGGGAAGGCCGTCGCTCCATCCCCGGTCGAACGCCGCCTCGGCCTCGTCCTCTGACGAGCCCAGGGTCACCCGGCGCGCCCGCAGCCGGCCTGACGCGAACCGCAGGGTGAGCTCGTCCGCCGTGTCAGGATCCGCGGTACGCGACCCACAACCGGGTCGCAGCTCGGGGAGGTCGGGGCCGAGCCCGGCGACGCCGGTGAGCTCCTCCCACCGCGGCCGGTGCCAGCCTTCGGTCCTGGCCACCTCGACGCCTCCCTCGACACGCAGAACCGTCGGTACGGTGACAAGGTCGAGGGACCAGGAGACCCGCAGCTCGGTGTCGTCCACGACGTCGGGAAGCTCCGGGGGGAAGGCGGGATCGTCCTGGCTGTAGACGGTCAGGGGGGCGCCCGCCCGGCGCAGCTGGGCCAAGACGGGGGTGATGGACACGCAGGTCTCGCACTCGTGCTTGACGACGGCGACGATGCCGTCGGGCACCCCAGGTGGCATCCGGGCACCGGTCACGCCAACAGGTTAGAGCGGGCCAGGGCACGCCACTCCTCGAGAGGAAGGCGGGCGCGATCCTCGGTGAGGACCTGCACCGCGACATGGTCGGCTCCCGCCTCGAGGTGGTCGTCCAGCCGAGCGGACACCCGCTCGACGGTGCCCCAGCCGACGATGGAATCGACCAGCCTGTCGCTGCCGGCGTCGGCGAGATCGTCCTCGTCGTAGCCGAGGCGGGCCAGGTTGCGACGGTAGTTGGCCAACCGGAGGTAGGTGCCCAGATGGGCTCTGGCGATGCCGCGGGCACGGTCAGGCTCCGGCTCCAGCACCACCGCGACCTCGGGGCAGAGCAGGGCCGTGGTCCCGAGGATCTGGCGCGCCTGCCTGGTGTGCTCCGGAGGCACCAGGTAGGGGTGGGCGCCGTCGGCGCGCTCGGCGGCGAGGCCCAACATCCGGGGGCCGAGCGCCCCCAGCACCCGTACCGTGGGCGCCGCGTCCAGCGCCGGGGCGGCGAACTGCGCCTGGTCCATGGCGTCGAGATAGGCGCGCATGGCGTCGAGCGGCCGCTCGTAGCGATGTCCTCTCGGCGTGACCAGGGGATCGTGACTGACGCCGACGCCGAGGAGAAACCTCCCATCCCACGCCTCGCCGAGCGTCCGCTGCCCGGCCGCCATCGCCATCGGATCGCGGGCCCAGATGTTGGCGATCCCCGTCGCCACGACGAGCGTGGTGCTGGCAGACAGAAGAACAGCCGCATTGGCGAACGCCTCGCGCCGGGCGGCCTCACCGACCCACAGCGTCCCGTAACCGAGGTCCTCGATCTCGGCGACGGCGCGACGCACGACCGCAGCCGGCTGCCGGTCCAGCGCCGAGGTCCAGATGCCGATGCGTCCCAGCTCCACGCACCGACTCTAGGCGTGGTCGGTCACAGTCTCGCCACGAGCTGGGCGGCGTTGGCGACGGCGTCGTCACCGTGCATGTTCCGGAACACGACGTGAACCTGGCCGGCCTGTTCGGCCAGGTGTCGGAGGTCGGGGATCCAGCCCTCCAGCTCCCGGGGGCGATAGCGGTACTCGGTGACCCCTGCGAACGTGGACCGTTCCCACCCCTCTCGGTTTCGCCCGTGGAACTTGACCACCGCCAGCTCGTTCGACGTCGCGGCGGCGAACCTGGGAATCGCCTTGTCGACCCGCTGAGGCAGGTCCGCGCACACCAGTGCGATCGAGTGCTCGCTCAGGAGGGCGAGCGTCTGGTCGCGCTCCTCGGCCCGGAACCAGCTGGGGTGCCGGAGCTCGACGGCAATCCGGTCTGCGGCCGCCCGATCGGCGCAGTCGACCACGTAGTCGCGGTTGGCGCGCCGCGACGAGAACCAGGGCGGGAACTGGAACACGAGACAGCCGAGCTTGTTCGTCCGCCGTAGCGGGTCGACACCGTCGAGGAACCGGTCCCAGAGCTGGCCGATCCCCCGCTCGTCCAGGTGCCTGAGGTAGACGGTCTCCTTGTCCGATTCGACGTCGATACCTCTGGGGATGGCCTGGCGGCGCGACGGATGCTGGGTGAGGAGCGAGAACGCCTTCACGTCGAAGGTGAAATCCGACGGCGTCCGGCTCGCCCAGTCCCGCGCCATCACCTGGCGGGGAAGGGCGTAGTACGTGCTGTCCACCTCGACCAGCGGAAAGCGTGAGGCGTAATGACGCAGGCGATCCTCGGCCGAGGTGGCTCCCTCGGGGTACCACCCCGAGGCGACGAGCGAGCGGTCGGTCCACGAGGCCGTCCCCACGAGGATGCGTCCGGTCACGGCGCCATCTTTCCAGCTTCCGAGGTACCCTCGGCAGTGTCCCGGGGGAGGTGACCGTGGCCGAAGACGTGGGCGAGCCGAACCTGCCCGCCAGCCCCGAGCTCGACGCCATCGTGCTCGAGCACGCCTACATCGGGGTCCGTCTGCAGCTCGTGCTCCGCGGCCTGTTGGTCGTGTTCGTCGTCCTGACGGTCGCGATCATCCCGCCCGAGCATCACGCCCTGACGTCCTATCTCATCGTCTCCATCTACGGCGTGTGGGCCGTCGCCGTCACGGTGTGGAGCGAGCGAGGTGGCCCCGCTCCGGTGCGATTCGTCTGGTTGGCGCTGTTCGTGGACCTCCTGGCGCTCGGCGGCCTCACCGTGCTGGACGGGGTGGCGGCGAGCCAGAGCTGGACGGCCGACGTCCTCATCAACGGCTTCTTCATCATCCCCGTGCTGGCGGCGACCCAGCTCCGGCCCCGTGTGTGCGCGGCCGTCGTCGGTCCGACCGTCGCCGTGTACCTCGCGGTGAGCGTGGTCACCCGAGCGGCGAACGCGGAGCCCTGGTCGTCGATCGCCCTGCGCACCGTCGTGCTGGCAGGGCTGGGAGCCGGCTGCATCGGTCTCACCCGCATCCAGCAGTCCCGGGTCGCGACGATCGGGCGCTTGGTCGGTGATCGCACCAGCCTGCTCACCGAGGTGATCACGACGGAGGATCGCGAGCGGCGCCAGCTCGCCGAGCATCTCCATGACGGCGCCCTTCAGTACGTCCTGGCGGCTCGCCACGACATCGAGGACGCCCCGACCGACCCCGAGGCGCTCAACCGCCTCGACGAGGCGCTCACCGAGTCCTCCCGTCTCCTCCGCTCGACGGTCGCCGAGCTGCACCCCGCCGTGCTCGAGCGGTTGGGCCTGGCCCAGGCGCTCCGGGAGCTGGCCCGGACCACCGAGGCCCGCGGCGGCTTTGCCGTCACCGTGGAGCTCGACGGGTGGGAGGAAGGGGTGCGCAGCCAGGCAGACGGCATTCTCTACGCGACCGCCCGCGAGCTGCTCAGCAATGTCGTCAAGCACGCCGGTGCCAGCGCGGTGCACATCAACCTCGCCCGCTCCGGCGAGCTCGCCCACCTGGTGATCGCCGACGATGGGCGAGGGATCCCCGACGGTGCGATGGAAGCCAGTCTCGACAGAGGCCACATCGGGTTGGCGTCGTACCGCGTCCGGCTCGAGGCAGCTGGCGGTGCCCTCACCATGACCGGAGCCAGCCCGACAGGAACGATCGCGACCGTCGACGTCCCCTGCGCCTCGACCACGGGGAACGGACCGGTCTAGAGACCCCCAGGGGGCGAGGCGCTCACTTCAGATATCCGCGTCGCATCGCCTCGGCGACCGCCGCCGTCCGGTCGGAGACACCGAGCTTCTCGTACAGACGTTGGGTGTGGGTCCTGACCGTGCTCACCGGCAGATCCAGCTCGGCAGCCACCTGGGGGATGGACCGGCCCTTGGCGAACGCCTGCAGGACGTCCAGCTCCTGGTCGCTCGGGGCAGACGTCTGGCTCCGGGCGCGCTGGCGGATCTCGCCGGCGACCTCGCCCGCGAGCTCAGGGGGAATGACCGTCTGGCCCTCAGCCGCCCTGAGGACGGCGTCGACGATCTCCTTGCGGCGAGCGTCCTTCGAGAGGTAGCCGGCGGCACCCTCCTCCAGGGCACGGAACACGACCGCGCTGTCGGCGACGGCCGAGAGCAGCACCACCCTGGTAGGCAGGTCCTCGTCGACGACGGCGTGCACGAGGTCCAGCCCGTCCATCTCGGGCATCTGGTAGTCGACGAGGGCCACGGTGGGCCGCTCCCGCCTGATCACCTCCAACGCCTCGGTGCCGTTCTCCGCCTCGCCGACGACGTCGACGCGCCCGCTCTCGCTCAGGCCCCGAGTCACCCCGTCACGGAAGAAGGGGTGGTCATCGACCACGACGGTCCTCACCAGGCTCTGCGCCGGCGCCACCAGGTCGCTCTGGTTGCCACTCTCGACGGTTCGCCCCGGCAGCACCACCGTCGACAGCGAGGCGTCCGAGGGGGCAGCTGCGTGCGTGGTGGGGAGAGCCCGGCTCATGTCGTCCGCCGAGCTGAAGCGGCGTCCGGGATCCTTCTCGAGCGCTCTCAGGACGAGGGTCTCGAGCGCCGGCGGGACCTCCGGCCTGTCCGCTCGCAGCGAGCGAGGAGTGGCCTGGAGATGCTGGGCGATCACCCCGACCGGGATCTCTGCCTCGAAGGGCGGATGACCGGCGAGGCACTCGTAGAGCACGCACCCGACCGAGTAGAGGTCCGTCGCCGCCGTGGCCGATCGCGCGTCGAGCTGCTCTGGAGACGCATAGGCGGGAGTTCCCATGAACTCGCCCATCGTGGTCACCCGTTTGGCATCGGCCGCGGCTCTGGCGATGCCGAAGTCGACCAGCTTCGCCGTGCCGTCCGCAGTGATCAGGATGTTGGCCGGCTTGATGTCCCGATGGACGATGCCCTTGCCATGGGCGTGGCCGAGGCCGGCGAGCACCTGGACGGCGATCTCCTCGGTCCTGTCCACTCCGAGGTATGGCGACGTCGCCTCGAGCTTGGCCTGGAGCGACTCACCCTCGACCAGCTCCATCACGATGTAGTAGGTATCGCCCTCGTTTCCCGCGTCGTAGACGGTGACGATGTTCGGATGCTTCAGCGACGCCACGTGGATCGCTTCCCGTTCGAACCGCTGTCGGAAGGCCGAGTCCGACGCCAGTTGCTCGCTCAGCATCTTGATGGCGACCTCCCGGTCCAGCCGCCGATCGTGGGCTCGCCAGACGCTCGCCATCGCACCCGAGCCGAGGTGCTCGAGTAGCTCGTACCGCTGGTCCAACACCCTCATCGACGCGCCCACCCTCCGGTCGCCGGCCATCGCCTTGGCACGGCGCGATCCTCCCAGGGGCCAGTATGCCTGGCCCGATGCGATCGCGGCCGGCGAGTTGGTGTCCTCCGGCCTGTGCCCGGTTCGTCCTGCTTCGGGACGCGTCGACGCCAGGCCTCAGGTGCCGGGTATGGGCAGAAACTCGAGCACCTCGATGGAGCTGCCCTCCATCCCGAGGTGAGGATGTCCGTCGAGCACCTTCGTCAACGTCTCGGCCGACTCCGACTGGAGGATCGAGAAGCCCGACAGCTGCTGGGCCTCGACACCTTGCGCCGCCGGCCCGACGTGGGCCGCAGGCGCCAAGGGAGACCCGAGATCGACGATGGCGTCCCCGGCCTGGGCTGCCCATGTCATCCACGCCTCCATGCCGGCCTTGGCCTGCTCGGGAGTCGCGTTCGCCATCTGGTCACGGCCCGCGGCCGAGGACCGGTACACCACCAGGAACTTGGTCATCTCGCTCCTTGTCAGTTGTCAGGGGTCGCTTCTCTGGAACATACCAACCGGTCGGTTCGGACCACAAACCTACACTGGTGGGGTGGCGACACGCGATCCCGCCGGCACCCGGCGCCAGCTCCTCACGGTCGGACAGGAGGAGGTGTACCTGCACGGCTATCAGGGAGCGTCCGTCGACGCCATCCTCACCCGGGCGGGCGTGACGAAGGGTGCCTTCTTCCATCACTTCGCCAGCAAGGCGGAGTTCGGGTACGCCGTCGTCGACGAGGTCGTGGCCGCCATGATCGCCGCCCAGTGGGTCGAGCCGCTCAGTGAGGCCGCGGATCCGCTCGAGACCATCGCCATCGAGTTCGAGCGCGGCGTCGAGGTCTTGCGCCGACAGCGCCCGCTCCTGGGATGCCCGCTGAACAACCTGGCACAGGAGATGAACCCGCTCGACGAGGGGTTCCGGGTCAGGACCTCGGCCCTGTTCGACAGGTGGCGGACGACGTTCGCGGGGGCGCTCGAGCGAGGCCGCCGCCTCGGGGTGGTCCGCTCCGATGTGGACCCGTCGGACGCCGCCCACGCCCTCGTCGCCCAGATCGAGGGGACCCTCAGCCTCGCCCGCAACTCACAGGATCCCGAGGACCTGGCAGTGGGCGCTCGTGGATTGCGGCGGTACCTCGAGTCGATGCGAGCCCGCAGTCCGCGCCCTGGCGGTCGGTGAGGGAGGGCAAGCTAGGGAGATGATGGGCCTCGCACGCCGCGCCGCCCGGAGGATCGTCGGCAACGCAGGATCGCCGATCGTGCCGCTGACGGCGTCGCAGGTGGAGTCGGCCGAGCTCCGTGTTGCGATCGCGGGAGACGTCGGGCACCCGTCAGCAGAGCTCGAGATGAGCGTCGCCGCCATGGTGAACGAGCACGCCCGCCGACCCTTCGACGCTCTGGTGCTGCTGGGCGACAACATTTACCCGGACGGCGACCCCGCCCGCGTCGGTGAGGCGGTGTTCGAGCCGCTCGCCCCGATCCTGGCCCGAGGCGTCGTCCTCGTCGCCGTGCTGGGGAACCACGATGTGGACCGGGGCCAGCCGGACGAGGTCGCCCGCTGCCTCGGGATGCCGGCCCGCTGGTACGAGCGCCGGTTCGGTCCCGTCCAGCTGATCGCGCTCGATTCCACGCGAGCCGGCGACCGTGCGCAGCGGGACTGGCTCGACCAGACGCTGGCAGGAAGCGATGCCGCCCTACGTCTGGTGGCCCTCCATCATCCGCCGTACTCGGCGGGCTGGCACGGGTCGTCGAGAGACGTACGGCGGGCGTTCGGGCCTGCCTTCGCGCGCCACGGCGTCGACGTCGTGCTCGCCGGCCACGAGCACGACTATCAACGGTCGAGGCCCATCAAAGGGACCGTCTACGTCGTGTCGGGCGCCACCACCCACCTGCGGGCCACGGGGAAACGGCGCTTCACCGCCGCGGCCCACGCCCGGCACCACTTTCTAGACCTCTGGGTGGTCGACGAGCACGCGGTCATCCAACCCATCGGGCACGACGGTCAGCCCTTCGACCAGGTCATCGTTCCCTTCCGTGGCGCTCGTGGCGCCCGGGACGGAGCAGTGCCTGCGGGCTCGACAGCCGACGACGCCGGTGCCGCCCGGCGGTCCTCGTAGATCAGCATTCGGACTCCGGGCGTCGCGGCCAGACGCCGAGCTCGGTCACGACCCGAAGGGTGGCTTGCCCATCTGGTCACGAACCGTGACGACCTCGGCGTTGGTGAGGCTCCGGCGTTGCCAATTGGCGCCGTCGACAACGAGGGTGTGTCCGGAGATGAACCGGGCGTAGGGCGAGGCCAGGAACGTGGCGGCCCATCCGAGCTCCCGCAGCCTGCCCACGCGCATCGCCGGCTGGCACCGGTCCTTCTCGTTGGTGCGGTCGAGGTTCCCCCTGATATCGGCCGTCATGTCCTCGTGCGGGAACAAGCCCGGCACCAGACCGTTCACCTGAATGCCGTAGGGACCCCACTCGACAGCCAGCGTCTCCACCATGTTCTTCACACCGGCCTTCGCCGCTGCCGAGTGGGCGAAGCCGGGACCACCGGTCCACGCGTACGACGCGCCGATATTGATGATCGATCCCGGCGTTCCGGAATCCAGGTGGCGGCGAGCAAACTCGCGGGCGCAGAAGAAGGTGCCGTTGAGGGTGATGTCCACGACCGTCCGCCAGGCATTCGGTGACATCTCCTCGCTCGGGACCGGGAAGTTGGCGGCAGCGTTGTTGATGAGCACGTCGGGGAGACCGAGAGCCGCCTGGGCGGCGTCGAAGGCGGTCCCGACCTGGTCCGGCTGGCGGATATCGCACTCCACGGTGACGACCGTCGTCCCCAGCTCGTCCAGCGCCTTCTTTCCTTCCGAGAGGTGGTCCAGCTTCCGGCTGGCCAGCACGATGTCGGCGCCGAGGCGGGCGAACTCGGTGGCCGTGGCCTTGCCGAGCCCGGTTCCACCACCAGTGACGAGGACGGTTTTGCCGCTGAACGTGTGCGCCGGCAACGCGGTGGCGCCCACTGGTGGCGGCTCTGGCAGGCCAATCGTCTCGGTCATGTCGAGGTCCTCGGGGATGATAGATCCGTTGCGAGAGGGACGAGAGACCGCCCTCGATTCGCCCCCTGAGATCGGGGCTGAACGCGTTTCACGACGGTGGCCCGACAGTTGGTGTGTCGGCAGGCAGCCAGTCGGGTGGGCGCTTCTCCATGAACGCACGCATGCCCTCACGGGGCTCGGGCGAATGCTCGAGTGCCCAGAACATCGTCTGGTAGTCGATGTTCCCGTAGCGCTCGTTGAGCATGCGCTTGACCTGAGCGCGGGCCGCGGGCGCCGTCTGGAGGACCTGATGTGCCGCTTCGATCGCTGCGCTTCGAAGGTCATCATGAGGTACGACCCGCGAGAGCAGGCCGATGCGCTGGGCTTCGGCGGCATCGAATCGCCGCGCCGAGAGCAGCAGATCGCGGGCGACCGCCACGCCAACGTGCGCCGGCAACGCAGCGGCGTAGGTCGCGTCCGGTATCCCTCGCAACAGCTCCGGAACCCGAAAGGTCGCCCTGTCGCTCACCACGGCGATATCAGCCAACATGGCGATGAGCAACCCGCCCGCCTGGCAGATGCCGTTCACCGCGGCGATAACCGGGGCGTTGCTGTCCCGGATGGCTAGGAACGGAAGGACTTCGTGGCCGGTCTCGGCGGGTGGGGACTCATCGGGCCCCCTCCGTCCGCCGAGATCGCCGCCAGGGGCGAAGACATCACCGACCCCGGTGATGATGAGCGCGGCAAGGTCGGGGTCAGCGTTGACGAGCCGTACCGCACGCTTGAGCCCGTAGTACATCGCAGGCGTGAGAGCGTTTCTCGCCGCTGGACGGTCGATCACGCACCAGGCGATCACTCCCTCCCGGTCAAGTCGCAGGTATGAGGTACCGAGCTCATCGGTCACCGGATATCAGCCCTCCGTCTCGCTCCATGTCGTTCTTGGCGATGCCCAAAACTGTCTCGCTGACGAGAGATGATCGTCGAGCCGGCCCCCGTCTAGTCTGCCGTCATGAACTTCGGGCTCCGCTTCGACTTCCGCAACCCGGAGTTCGCCGGCACGACGATGGCGGACCGCTACGCCGCGGCACTCGACATGTCGGAGTGGGCCGACGCCCTCGGCTGCATGACGATCACGGTATCCGAGCACCATGGGTCGCCGGACGGCTATCTACCGAGACCCATCCCCATGGCCGCGGCGATGGCCGCCCGCACGGCAAATGTCCGCCTCATGATCGCTGCTCTGATCGCCCCCTTCCACGACCCTTTGCAGCTCGCCGAGGACGTGGTCGTCCTGGACAACTTGAGCAAGGGGAGGATCGACCTCATCGTGGCCGGCGGCTATGTCCGCGAGGAGTTCGCCATGTTCGACGTGCCCATGAACCAGCGGCCCGAGCGGGTCGTCGAGACCGTGACGACCCTCAAGGCGGCGTGCAGCGGCAAGCCGTTCGACTATCGAGGTCGCACGGTGCAGGTGACACCCCCGCCCTTCCGGCCTGGAGGCCCGACCATCCTGCTCGGCGGCAGCAGCGAGCCTGCGGCCCGTCGAGCCGCCCGCATCGCCGACGGGTTCATCCCGTCAGTGCCAGAGGTATGGGACTTCTATCGCGACGAGGTACAGAGGCTGGGCCGGCCGGACCCCGGTCCCATCCCGATCGGCGCCAACCAGATCGTGGCCCTGGCCGAGAACCCCGACAAGGGCTGGGAGGAGATGGGGCCGTTCTTCCTCCACGAGACGAACGCCTACGGCGCCTGGCAGGCCGAGGACGACATCGCCAGCCCGTACCGGACCGTCGCCGACGTCGACGAGCTCCGCGGCGCCAACCAGTACCGGGTCCTGACACCGGAGCAGCTGGTGGAGGAGCAGAAGGCGTCGCCGTTCCCATTTGTCCACCTCCACCCGCTGTGCGGGGGCATGCCGGTCGATCTGGCCTGGTCGAGTCTGCGTCTGCTCGAGAGGGACGTACTGCCAGCGTTCAGCTAGATCGCTGCACGACCTCAGCGGAACGAGCAGCGCACGGGCAGGCGCGTGTCACCGGGCAGGGATGACCTCCACGATGGCCTCCTCCCAGTAGTCGCCCGGAGCCGGGTTGGGGCTGTAGCCGACGGTCTGGAGGCCGGCTCCGAGGTCACGGTTGTCCGAGCCGATGACCTG
>JBPYEZ010000014.1:0-8753 GCA_051984395.1 Acidimicrobiales bacterium
ACGACCGACGCCAGCTCCACCCCCGGTCCCAGAAGGGCGCCGACCGCGCCTCCCATGCGGATGCTGCCGTCGAGCACGAGTCGGTTGCCGCCCGGACCGCGAGCCGCCGACGCCATCCCACCGATCACCGGGAGCCCCGGGAACTCGTGCCCGAACCAGTCGATGAACGCCTCGACGGGAAAGGTGAAGGGATCGGCCACGAGGAACAGGGCTGCCGGTTCGAACGGGACCTCGTCGGGCCAGCCGCTGACGGCCAGCTGTCGAGCCCCTTCGTCGGCGCCGACGCCGGGAGCGCTCCCGCCCGAGGTGGCGACGTCCAGGCCGACCGGAACGACCGGTCCGAACCGCCCCGCCCACAGGCACACCGCGGGCCCGCCCTCGACCTCGCGGTTGACGCCGGCCACCGACTCGGCGGCACAACCGATCAACGTGCGCGGCTCCAGGATGGCCCGCACGGCGCCGGCTGCATCCTCCAGGGCGCCGGCGTGGGGGGGCGTGACGAACAGCACGACCAAGTCGGGGGCCACCCCGACCTTCTCGAGCGCCTGGCCGGCGACCTCACCCGTGGCGTGAGCGGTGACGGGATGCTCAGAGATCGCGGAGGCGAACGGCACCGCTCTTACCCTACTGGCGCAGAAGGAACGCGTACTCCGTTGCTGCGGGCGGTTGCTGCGTGCGCGGTGTCAGCGATTTCCGTACGTCGCCTTCGCACGAGACGCCACGGCGTCGGCGATGGCGTGACGGACGTGCTCAGCTGACCGCTTGGCGCTGCTCGTCCGGGTGCCCTGTCTCGTCTCGCCGGCCGTCCTTGAGCTTCACGTCTCCGTGGCGAACGACCGCCAGGCCCGAGCGCTCGAGGGCCCGCACCGCCCACCACGCCGGGTCCACCTGTCCTCGTCCCAGGGCGAACCGGGCGGAGGTGGGCGCCGCGTGGTGGTTGTTGTGCAGCCCCTCACCCAGGGTGATCCAGGCCAACCACTGGTTGTTGCGAGCGAGATTGTCGTAGGGCTGGCGTCCCCAGGTGTGACCGATGGCGTTGATGGCAGCGCTCAGCATCAGATAGGTGACGGTGTGTACGGCGGCGGCGACGAGGGCCAGCTTCCAACCCAGGATCGCCCAGAGGACGAGGTAGCCGAGCGTCAGGCCGGCCAGGGCGTGATCGAAGAGCACCCGGTCCCAGGCGTCGGGAGCCAGGTCGCGCGCGTAGCGACCGACCGTCGCCTCCTCCCTCGCGGAGCGGCGGTACATCACCACGTTGCCGAACTGCACGGCGGCGTACCCCTCGAGGACCGGGGAGTGAGGATCCCCCTCGACATCGGTGAATGCGTGGTGCTTGCGGTGTACGGCCACCCACTGCCGCGGCCGAATGCCGGTGGTGACCCAGGTGAGGACGCGAGCGACAGCGCTCGCCACCGGCGACAGGGTCATGGCCCGGTGGGACAGGGTCCGATGGAGGTAGACGGTCGTGACGAGAATGGCCAGCTGGCAGGTGAGCAGGCCGACGAGAACGGCTAGGAGCAGGCGGGGCACAAGCTCACGGTAGCAGGTACACCCTCCCGTGACCGTCGACGAGACGCAGGTCACGCGCAATGTTTGCCGTGTTGTTCGCTGTTGGTTGCCCCACGTTGGCGAAGTCGTCGTCACCGATCGCGCCCGACGGCTCATCGGACGATCGGCGCGCCCGAGAGCCGGCTCCGGTCCCTGTCCGGCGCCGTCCCGCTCCGCCCGGACAGGGCTCCCCGGCCGTCCTCGGATAGCTTCGCAGTCCGTGACACCCACCGATCCACGGGTCCAGGTCCCGCCCAACTGTGACCTGACGTTGGGAATGGTGTGCCTGGACAAGTCGCAGCCGGGGACGACGGTGTGGCGGATGCTCGCCGACGAGCGCTTCGCCAACCCCACCGGCGTCCTCCAGGGCGGCTTCGTGACGGCCTTCGCCGATTCGGCCATGGGGGCGGCCTCCCTCACGTGGGCGAGGGAGCGCAAGGTCTTCTCGGCCAACGCCGAGCTCAAGATCAGCTTCTTCAAGCCGGCGCGGGTCGGCTCGACGCTGACCTGCACGGCGTCGGTCGTCTCGGGCGGGTCCCGCGCCGCGTTCGTCGAGGCCGAGATCGTCGACGACGAGGGCCGGACGGTCGCTCGGGCCACCTCCACCTACCTGCTCACGGCTCGCTCGTGACAGAGGGGAGGGAGGCGCTCCCGATGCCGATGTTCCCGCTCGGCACCGTGCTCTTCCCTCACATGGGCCTGCCGTTGCACGTCTTCGAGACGCGCTACCGGACCCTCACCAGGGACTGCCTCGACGGCAACGGGGAGTTCGGCGTCGTGCTCATCGAGCGCGGATCGGAGGTCGGTGGAGGCGACACCCGCTTCGAGGTCGGCACGGTGGCCAAGATCGCCGAGGCGGCCGAGCTCCCCGACGGGCGGTGGGTCCTGCTGGCGACAGGTATGCGGCGTATCCGGGTGTCGGGCTGGCTGCCCGACGACCCGTATCCCGTCGCCCTGGTCGAGGAGCTCGCCGATCCGCTGGTGCAGCCCGACGAGATGGAGCACCTGGAGCTGGCCTCGCGGGCAGTGCGTCGAGCGCTGGCGCTCCAGACCGAGCTGGCCGATCACCCCGGTGTGCCGGCCACCGTGTCCTTGGACGACAGGCCCGAGGTCGCAGTCTGGCAGCTGTGCGCCATCGCGCCGGTGGGGCCCGTCGATCAGCAGCGTCTCCTCGAGACGCCGGACGTCGAGCCCCGTCTGCAGCTGTTGGCCGAGCTGGCGACGGCGGCGGCCGACCTGCTCGGCTACCGCCTCTCCGGCGGCAACCGGGACTAGGGGCCCCCGTCCGGGGCGGCAAGGCCGCCAGGGATATGGCCGGCGGCGGGGTTGGGGTCCCCGCAGCTTCGGAGGAGGACGGGGTTGGGGCCCCGTCCGGGGCGGCGAAGCCGCCAGGGGAGCGCTGCCGGTGGGGGCGGGGTCCCCACGGTGCTTGCGCCGCCACCGTTGCGGGGGATAGTAAGGCTGAGCCCACCGGAGGAGCGCATGCCCGAGACCAGCCAACACGAGGCGCTGCCGGAGCTCGTGACCGAGCTCAGGGACCTCGTGCTCCGCTATTTCCGGCAGGAGACGCTGGAGCCGATCAAGGACCTGGGCCGCTTCGTCCTCTTTGGGACGGCCGGCTCGGTGGTCCTCGTGACCGGTCTGACCCTGTTGCTCATCGCCCTCCTGCGGGGACTTCAGGAGGAGACCGGAACGACCTTCACGGGGAACCTCACCTGGGTGCCGTACGGCATCTGCGCCCTCACGGGACTGGCGGTGGCCGGATTGGCGGCGGCAGCCGTGACCCGAGGACGCGGGAAGTCCCGGGCCAAGAGAGGAGCGGGGGCATGAGCGCAGCGCAGGCCGAGGAGCGGGTCACCACCCAGGACATCGAGACCAAGCTCCGCCAGATCCGCGGTCAGTTCGAGCAGACGGCGGAGTCGGCACGTTCGGGCCTGGTGGCGGCCGGCGTCGTCGGCGCCGTGGTGCTCGTCACCGTTGCCTACGTGCTCGGTCGGCGGCGAGGCCGTCGTCGATCGACCGTGGTGGAGATCCGGCGGGTCTGAGATGCTGGAGCGCCTGCTCCGCAGCCTGACGCGCACCGGCATGCGCCGCGGGGTGCGCGGTGGAAGCCGCACATGGGCGATCGTGTGGCTGGCCGCCTACGTCATCCAGAGATGGGGCATCCGCCGCGAGGAGGTCGTCTACTCGGAACCCCTCGAGCCAGGCGGCCGCTTGTCGATCGTGCACGAGCAACCTCCGCCCAAGGAGAAGGGTCGGCGGGGCAGACGCCGTTGAGCAACCGCTTCGCGGTCGGCGACCGGGTCTTGCTGCTCGATTCGAAGCGCCGCCGCCATCTGGTGACGCTGGCTGACCACGGCCGGTTCCACACTCATTCCGGCATCGTCGACCATGCCCAGCTGATCGGGCGCCCGGAGGGGACCACGGTGCGATCGACCGCCGGTGCCCGGTACGTGGCCCTGCGACCGACACTCTCGGAGCTGGTGCTGAAGATGCCGAGAGGCGCCCAGGTCATCTATCCGAAGGACCTCGGGGCGATCCTCATGGCGGCCGACATCTTCGTCGGCGTGAGGGTCGTCGAAGCCGGCGTCGGGTCAGGAGCGCTGTCCATGGCCCTCCTCAGGGCGGGAGCTGAGGTCGTCGGGTACGAGGTGCGCCCTGACTTCGCCGCCCGGGCGGCGGCGAACGTCACTCAGCTGCTCGATCGGGAGCAGGCCCAGCGTTTTCGCCTGGAGCAGCGCGACGTGTACGACGGCATCGTCGAGTCCGGGGTCGACCGCGTGGTGCTCGACCTCCCCGAGCCCTGGCGGGTGGTCCCACACGCCGAGACCGCCATGCACACCGGCGGCATCCTGGTCTCCTACCTGCCCACGATCGGCCAGGTGTCCCAGCTGCGGGAGACCCTGGCGGACAGCGCTTTCGGCATGGCCGAGACCGTCGAGGTGCTGCAGCGGACCTGGCACGTGGAGGGCAGGTCGGTCCGTCCCGACCACCGTATGGTCGGCCACACCGGCTTTCTCACTCACGCTCGCCTGTTGGTGGCCGAGGCGGACACCGACGGCAGCTCTTCGTCGACCTGACGACCGACCCCCGTCGGCACACCGCTCGGCACCGCGTCACGGTCCTCGTGGTCGCGACTCGACTGTGACCGATGACCGCTGCCACCGGTCACGAGCACACCGGGCCGGCGCACACGACGACGATGGAGAGAGCGGCTCTATGTGGCGGCGAGGGACGAGGCCCGGCCGCCCGAGGCCCTCGGCCTCAGGCCTTCTCGACGAAGATGCACTCGCCGGGGCACTCCTCGGCCGCCTCGACGACCGCGTCCTCGAGATCAGACGGCACGGCAGCCATGCCCTCGGCGCCGCCGGGGTCGTTCAGGACCTTGTCGTTCTCCTTGACGTAGGCCAAGCCATCGTCCAACAGGGTGAACACCGCCGGTGCGATCTCCTCACAGAGACCGTCGCCGGTGCAGAGATCCTGGTCGATCCAGACCTTCATCAGCATGCCTCTCGGGACGTCGCGGTCAATTTGTGAACCTAACGATCCAGACCGGCAGTGTCAATTTCCACGGTCAGGACGGGGGAAATCTGCCGGCGGCTGGAAGATCGGGGACAAAGCCCAGGCCCAGGGTATAGCGGCGATGGGTGCGTGTCTGTCCGCATGACACCGGTGTATGTTCGCCAAGTGAGGTGAGAGGAGGTGGTTCCGACGGCAGACTCCGAGTCCCAACGTCGGCTCGCCGCCTACGAGCGAGACATGACCCAGCTCCGGGAGCAGGCCACGGTGCTGGAGGACGAGATCGTCACGCTCCGCCGCCGGCTCCAGGATGCACCCAAGCGGGTGCGGACTCTCGAAGAGAAGCTGCTCGAGACCAAGGGCCAGCTCGCCCAGGCCGTCTCGCAGAACGAGAAGCTGACGTTCACCCTCCAGCAGGCGAGGGAGCACATCGCCACCCTGCGCGAGGAGGTCGAGAAGCTCACCCAGCCCCCTTCGGCCTACGGCACCTACCTGGCTCGCAACGACGACGGCACGGTTGACGTCTTCTCGGGGGGGCGCAAGGTGCGGGTCTCCCTGCACCCCGAGCTCGTGGTCGAGGACCTCAAACGGGGCGACGAGGTCGTCCTCAACGAGTCGTTGAACGTCGTGCTGGCCCGGGGGGCCGAGCTGTCGGGCGAGGTCGTCACCATCAAGGAGCTGCTGGAGGACGGCCGGCGGGTCGTGGTGCTCGGACGGGCCGACGAGGAGCGCGTCGCCGACCGGGCCGACAGCCTGATGGACGTGCAGCTCCGGGCCGGGGACTCGGTCCTCCTGGACGCCCGCACCGATCTGCTCCTGGAGCGGCTTCCTCGGCCCGAGGTCGAGGAGCTGGTCCTCGAGGAGGTGCCCGATATCTCCTACGCCGACGTCGGTGGCCTCGACGACCAGATCGAGTCCATCACCGACGCCGTCGAGCTGCCGTTCCTCCACCGGGACCTGTTCGTCAAGCACCGGCTGCCCGCGCCCAAGGGCGTGCTCCTCTACGGGCCCCCCGGCTGTGGCAAGACGCTGATCGCCAAGGCCGTCGCCAACTCCCTGGCCAAGAAGGTCGCGGAGCAGTCGGGGGACCGTCAGGCCAGGAGCTACTTCCTGAACATCAAGGGCCCGGAGCTCCTGAACAAGTACGTGGGCGAGACAGAGCGCCAGATCCGTCTGGTCTTCCAGCGGGCCCGGGAGAAGTCCGAGGAAGGCGTGCCCGTCATCGTCTTCTTCGACGAGATGGACTCCCTGTTCCGTACCCGGGGCTCGGGCATCAGCTCCGACATGGAGTCGACCGTCGTGCCGCAGCTCCTGGCCGAGATCGACGGTGTGGAGGCGCTGCGCAACGTCATCGTGATCGGGGCGTCGAACCGCGAGGACCTCATCGACCCCGCCATCCTGCGCCCCGGCCGGCTCGACGTGAAGATCAAGATCGAGCGGCCCGACGAAGAGGCCGCGGCCCAGATCTTCTCCCGGTACCTGCATCCCGACCTGCCCCTCGACGTCGAGGAGGTCGCCTCGCTGGGCGGCGGCGACCGTGACAAGACGGTTCGGCGCATGGTCGAGAGCACGGTGGCGGCCATGTACCAGTCCGACGAGCTCAACCGCTTCCTCGAGGTCACGTACCAGAACGGGGACAAGGAGGTCCTCTACTTCAAGGACTTCGCCTCCGGCGCCATGATCGAGAACATCGTCCGTCGGGCCAAGAAGCTGGCCATCAAGCGGGCCATCGCCCAGGAGGGCGAGGGCATTCGCACCGACGACCTGCTCGATTCCATCCGGCAGGAGTACAAGGAGCACGAGGACCTGCCCAACACCACCAACCCCGACGACTGGGCCAAGATCTCGGGCAAGAAGGGCGAGCGGATCGTCTACGTTCGCACCCTCCTGGCCGAGGGCAAGGAGGCGACCGGTGGACGCTCCATCGAGCGCGTGGGGACCGGCCAGTACCTCTAGGCGGCCGGCAGTAGAACGGGGTTGCTGCCAGGACCAGAACGCGCCATTGGCAGCCGCACCAGGGTAGGGTCCGTCTGTGGCCATCCCCAAGGTGTGCGGCATCGAGACCGAGTACGGCATCCACTCCGTCGGGCCTGGTGACGCCAACCCGATCGCCGCCTCCTCGGTGCTCATCAACGCCTACGTCGCCGAGCTGCAGCGCCGGGTGGGCTGGGACTTCGAGGACGAGAGCCCCGGGAACGACGCCCGAGGCTTCGCCCGTGACGACGCCCCCGAGGTGGAGACACACCTGGTCAACGCGGTGCTGACCAACGGCGCCCGGTACTACGTGGACCACGCCCATCCCGAGTTCTCGACCCCCGAGTGCTCGACGGCGATGGAGCTGCTGCGCTACGACAAGGCGGGGGAGCGAATCCTCACCCGATCGATGGAGGCAGCGGGGAGACTCCTTCCCAAGGGCGAGGAGATCGTGGTCTACAAGAACAACTCGGACCACAAGGGCAACTCCTACGGCTGCCACGAGAACTACCTCATGAACCGGGCCGTGCCCTTCGCCAGAATCGTCCAGCACGTCGTGCCCCACTTCGTCTCCCGCCAGATCTACACCGGGGCGGGCAAGGTGGGCACCGAGGCGTCGTCGGGGGGCGCCACCGACGTCTCCTTCCAGCTCTCGCAGCGAGCGGATTTCTTCGAGGAGGAGGTGGGCCTCGAGACGACGCTCAAGCGGCCCATCGTCAACACCAGGGACGAGCCCCACGCCGATGCGCAGAAGTACCGGCGCCTCCATGTCATCGTGGGCGACGCCAACCTGGCCGAGGTGGCGACCTTCCTGAAGGTCGGGGTGACAGCGATCGTCCTGGCCATGATCGAGGACGACTGGTACGGCGACCGCGACCTGTCGCTGGCCACGCCCGTGCGGGCCATCCGCCAGGTCTCCCACGATCTGTCGCTCTCGGAGCCGGTGGAGCTGGCCGAGGGGGGCACCACCACGGCGCTCGGGATCCAGTGGGAGCTGCTCGAGCTGGCCCGCAAGTACGCCGACGACCGCGGTCTCGACTGTGTCGGCGACGAGGAGACCGGCCGGGAGGTGCTCCGGCGCTGGGAAGCGACGCTCCACGCCCTCGAGACCAACCCCGCCAGCCTCGCCAACCAGCTCGACTGGGTCGCCAAGCGCCAGGTGATAGAGGGGTACCGGGAGCGCCACGGGCTGGCCTGGTCCGACCACCGCCTGACGGCCATCGACCTGCAGTACCACGACCTGCGTCCCGGGCGATCGCTCTTCGCCAAGATGCCCATGGAACGACTGGTCGACGAGGCCGAGGTGCTGGAGGCCGTGACCGAGCCGCCCCGGGACACGAGGGCCTACTTTCGGGGGCGCTGCCTACAGCGGTGGGCGTCCTCGGTGGCCGCCGCCAACTGGGATTCTCTGGTCTTCGACCTGGGGTCGGACCCGCTGCGTCGGGTCCCGATGATGGAACCGCTGCGGGGAACCGCCGCGCACGTCGATAATTTGTTGGCGGGATGTTCGAGCCCGGCTGAGCTGTTGGAGGAGTTGGGTTCCTAGGAGAGAAGTGGACGATGCCAGAACGTGAGCTGAAGAAGCGGCCGCAGACAACCCGTGACGAGGAAGTCGTCGAGGAGGCCGCGCCCACGTCCGACAAGGGCGAGAAGCTCAAGGCTGAGCTGGATGACCTCCTCGACGAGATCGACGAGGTGCTGGAGGACAACGC
>JBPYEZ010000015.1:0-5096 GCA_051984395.1 Acidimicrobiales bacterium
CCGACCGAACGTGCCCAGACCGGATTCGACCTTGCCCACGTCGTGCAGGAGGGCAGCGGCCCGCACCGGTGCGGTGGCCTCAGCGGGTCCCAGCGCAGCGACGACCCGACGGGCGACCACCACGGCGTGACGGCGGTCGGGTCCGCTCATCCGTCTCCACAGGGCCAGCTCCGAGGCGCTCAGCGTCTGGCCCACCCACTTCTCGGCCTCCTCGTCGGGGCCTGCCGGCGACAGCGCCCCGGCGAAGCGCCGTACCAGGTGGCCGAGGGGAGCGGTCCGGCGGGCCGCCTGATCCCTCAACTGAGGAGGTGGGACCACAGGTTGAGAGCGGGGTCGAAGATCCGGCTCAGGACCTGCGGGGCGAGCAGGACCAGGATCAGTACCAGCGGGAGGGCGAACTGACGCAGGCGCAGGTAGCCGGGCCACCAGCTCCTGGGCAGCACCCGCTCGACCACGGCCGATCCGTCCAACGGGGGGAGGGGGATGAGGTTGAAGACGGCCAGGATCACGTTGACGAACCCGAAGATCAACAGCACCTTGGGCACCGTCTGCTGGGGGAAGCCGTGGGAGTCGAGCGGGATCGCCGTGGACCCGACGACCACCCGGTAGGCCAGGGCCGCCGCCACGGCCAGGACGATGTTGACGGCCGGCCCCACCAGGCTCACCAGCAGGCTCTCGTTGCGTGGGTGACGGAGGCGGCCGACATTGACCGGCACCGGCTTGGCGTAGGCGATGGCGCCAAACCCGACGAGCAGCATGAGGGCGGGCAGGATGATCGTGCCGAAGGGGTCGATGTGTGGCAGGGGGTTGAGCGTCAGTCGGCCGGCCCGCTTGGCGGTGTCGTCGCCGAAGGCCAGGGCGACGGCCCCGTGGGACACCTCGTGCAGGATGACCGAGGGGATGAAGGCGGCAAAGAAGACCACCATGTCCACCGAGATCACGTGGCGGCTCAGGACGATATAGAGGAGGACGATGACCAGGAGGACGGCGATCCCCTGGTACTGGCGGGCCCCGCGGTTCACCGAAGCCAACCGGGGTCAGCTCCTCAGCGCTTGGAGGCGCAGTCGATGCACTGCCGAGCGGCCGGCTTGGCCTCGAGGCGGGCGGGGGTGATCGGCTTGCCGCACGACTCGCACTGCCCGTAGGTCCCGTCGCCCAGCTTGTTCAGGGCGTGCTCCACCTCGGCCAGGGCGTCCCTCAGCTGGAGGGCGAGGGTCTCGGCTTCACCCCGCTCGGCCGTGACCTGGCTCGAATCAGCGAAGTTGGCATCGTAGGAGAGGCTGCCGCCGTCGCCAAAGCCCAGCTCAGCGAGCTTGTCGCGCAGCTGGCCGCGCTCCTCCTCCAGGAGGGCACGGTAATCGACGGTCGAGGCATCGTTGGACACAGGAGGCCAAGATTACCGTCCCTGGGTGGTATCGGCGCGCGGATGAGCCAGGTCATAGGCCTGCCGGAGACGGTCCGCCGACACCTTCGTGTAGACCTGCGTCGTGGCGATCGAGGCGTGGCCGAGCATCTCCTGGACCACCCTGATGTCGGCCCCGTGGTCGAGCATGTGGGTGGCGCAGGAGTGCCGCAGGACGTGGGGGCTGAGGCGCGACGCGAGGCCCACGCGCTCGCCGTGCAGGCGGACGATCGCCCACGCCCCCTGTCTCGTCAACCGCCCACCACGGAGGTTGAGGAAGACCGCTTCGGCATCGTTGCGGCGGGCCCAGCGGCGGGGTACGAGGGCACCGCGCCCGGACGGCTCGAGCCACTCGGCCAGCGCACGACGGGCGCAACGGCCCACCGGGACCAGGCGTTCCTTCGACCCCTTGCCGAAGGCGTGCAGCGTTCCCTCCTCCAGAGCCAGGTCCGAGAGCGACAGGCCCACCAGCTCGGAAATGCGCAGACCGGTCCCGTACAGGACCTCGAGGATGGCCCGGTCCCTCCGGGCCTGCGGATCGGCGCCCACAGCGGCACCGAGAAGAGACGCGATCTCGTCCTCGGTGAGAGCCTTGGGGAGCCCGAGCGGCACGGGGGCCCGATCGACGTCGCCGGTCGGATCGGCCGCGGAGTGCCCCTCGTCCAGGCAGAAGCGGTGGAAGCCCCGCACGGCGGCCAGGGCCCTGGCCACAGACGTCGGCTTGCGGCCACTGGCCCTCAGGAAGGCGAGGTAGTCCTGCACCAGGTTCTCGCCCACCTCGTCGGTCGGCGCCCGCCGGACCCGCAGGAAGGCCTCGTAGCCGAGGAGATCCCGACGGTAGGCGGCCAAGGTGTTGGCCGCCCGGCCGCGCTCGACGGCGAGCCAGGACAGGAACTCCTCGGCGCTGGCGCTCAGCGCAGCGTCATCGGCGGGAAGGGCGTCGGCGGTCACGATGTCGACAGGGCCTCGAGCGGGTCGGCGGCCTTTCGCCCCAGGGCGTCGGCCGCGGCAGTGCAAGTGAGCGTCCCGCCGACGGTTGCCACCCCGGCGAGCAGGGAGGGGTCGTCCTCGGCGGCGGCGCGAACTCCCCGTTCCGCCACCTCCACGACATAGGGCAGGGTGGCGTTCGTGAGGGCATACGTCGACGTATGAGGCACGGCACCGGGCACGTTGCCGACGGCGTAGTGGAGAACGCCATGTCGCTCGTACACGGGATCGTCGTGGGTCGTTTCACGGGTGGTCTCGACACAGCCACCCTGATCGACGGCCATGTCGAGGATCACCGACCCCTCACGCATGGCTCGGACCATGTCCTCCGAGACGAGCAGCGGAGCGCGTCCACCCGCGATCAACACGGCGCCGATCACCAGGTCGGCGTCGATGACGGCACGCTCGACGGCGGCACGGTTGGAAGCCAGGGTCATGATCCGGCCGCGGTGGATCTGGTCGACGATGCGCAGCCGGTCGAGGTCGCGGTCGAGCAGGAGGACCTCGGCTTCCATGCCCTGGGCGATCCACGCTGCGTTCCACCCGACGTGGCCGGCACCGAGAACCACGACCCGTGCCGGGCGGACACCCGGGGCGCCGCCCAGCAGAACGCCTCGGCCGCCGTGGCCCCGTTCGAGGTGGTGGGCGCCGATCTGGGGCGCCATGCGGCCGGCGACCTCGCTCATCGGTGCCAGCAGCGGAAGGGTCCCCGACGACTGCTGGACGGTCTCGTAGGCGACGGACGTCACGCGTGCGGCCATCAGCGCGTCGGCGACCTTCGGGTAGGCGACGAGGTGGAGGAAGGTGAAGAGGACGTGACCCTCGCGGAGGAGATCGAGCTCCGGCTCCTGGGGCTCCTTCACCTTCACGACCAGGTCGGCACCCCAGGCCTCCTCGGCGGTCACCGCCCGGGCTCCGGCGGCGACGAAGTCGTCGTCCGAGATCGACGAGCCCCGCCCAGCACCGCGCTCGACCAGGACCTGGTGATCGTGGAGGACCAGCTCGCGCACACCGTCGGGGGTGATGGCGACACGGCTCTCCCCCGGTTTGGTCTCCGTCGGCACGCCGACGATCACCGACCCAGGGCGTGGCGCGCCAGGCACAGCCCGATGATCGTCTTGGCGTCGCGGATCTCGGTGGACGCGATCAGGTTCGGAACCTCGTCGAGGTCGACCCGCTCCACCGTCATGGCGCGTTCCTCGTGACCCTGCCGGTCGAGCCGACCCGGCGTGAGCTCCGATGCCAGGAACACCGTCGAGTACTCGTCGCTGAAGCCGGGTGAGTTGTAGAACCGGGCCAGCGGCTCCAGCCGGCCAGGGCGCAGGCCGATCTCCTCCTCGAGCTCCCGCCGCGCCGTCTCCTCGGGGGGCTCGCCGGACACATCCCGCTTGCCCGCCGGAAGCTCGAGCAGCTCGGTGCCGGCCGCAGCCCGAAACTGGCGGACGAGGAGCACCGCCGTCCCATCGTCGACGAGCGCGACCATCGACACCGCTCCGGGGTGGTGCACGATCTCCCGTTCGAAGGTGGCACCGTCCGGTCCCGAGATGGTCGCGGTGGCGACCGTGATGAGCGACCCCTCGTAGCGGCGCTGCTCGTCGATCCGGCGGAACGCGGACCCCGATGGCTCAGTTGACGACATCGAGGTCGAGCAGGCGGGGTGCCCGTCCTCGGGCCCGGGACAGCGCCGCCCCGACCAGCTCGCGGAAGAGGGGATGGGGCCTGTCGGGCCGGCTCTTGAACTCGGGATGGGCCTGGGTTCCCACCCAGAACGGGTGGCCCGGCAGCTCGACGAACTCGACCAGCCGGTCGTCCGGGGACGTGCCCGAGCAGACCAGTCCGGCTTCCTCGAGCCGCATCCGGTAGCGCGGGTTGACCTCGTAGCGGTGGCGGTGACGCTCGGACACGACGGGCTCGCCGTAGGCGGCGGCCACCTGCGATCCTGGTCGGAGGCGGGCCACGTAGGAACCGAGGCGCATCGTGCCACCGAGGTCGGTCACCTCGGCCTGGTCATCCATCAGGTCGATGACGGGGTGCGGCGTCGTGCTGTCGATCTCGCGGGAGTTGGCCCCGGTCAGAAGGGCTACGTTGCGAGCGAGCTCGACGACCATGGACTGCAGTCCGAGGCAGAGACCGAGGCACGGAATGCGGTGCTCCCGCGCGTAGCCGGCAGCGGCGACCTTGCCCTCGACACCCCGCTCGCCGAACCCCCCAGGGATGACAAGGCCGTCGAGCTCCCGCAGCCGGCCGTCGGCCAGCATGCCGGTGACCTCCTCGGCCTGCACCCACTCGACCTCCACCCTGGCCCCGTGGTGGAACCCGGCGTGACGCAGGGCTTCGCCCACCGACAGGTAGGCGTCCGGAAGATTGACGTACTTGCCGATCAGGCCGATGCGCACCGAGGTCGTGGCGGCCTCGATGCGATCGACCATGGCTTCCCACGCGGACAGGTCCACGGGATGCTCGGGGCCGTCGAAATGGAGCAGCCGGCACACGTAGTCGTCGAGTCCCTCGGCATGCAGCACGAGCGGGATCTCGTAGATGTTCTCGGCGTCCACCGCCGAGACCACGCCCTCCATCGGCACGTCGCAGAGCATGGAGATCTTGCGCTTGAGCCCCTCCGAGATCGGCTGATCGCTGCGGCAGACGATGACGTCGGGCTGGATGCCCCGGCTGCGAAGCTCGGTCACCGAGTGCTGGGTCGGCTTCG
>JBPYEZ010000016.1:0-3510 GCA_051984395.1 Acidimicrobiales bacterium
ATGGCCCGGCTGCCGGAGCTCGAGCGCTTCGCCAAGGAGCACGACCTGCTGGTGATCTCCATCGCCGACCTCATCCACTATCGCCGGCAGAAGGACAAGCTGGTGCGGCGGGTCAGCGAGGCCCGGATCCCGACCACCTACGGCGACTTCACCTGCTTCGCCTACGAGTCGGTGCTGGACGAGGAGCAGCACCTGGCCCTGGTGCGGGGTGCGGTCCAGGGCGAGGACAACGTGTTGGTGCGGGTGCACAGCGAGTGCCTCACCGGTGACGTGTTCGGGTCGTTTCGCTGCGACTGCGGCCCGCAGCTCGAGGCCGCGCTGCGCCTCATCGCCCAGGAGGACCTCGGCGTGGTGGTCTACCTGCGGGGCCACGAGGGCCGGGGGATCGGGCTCAAGCACAAGCTGCGCGCTTACACCCTCCAGGAGCAGGGCCGCGACACCGTCGACGCCAACGTGGAGCTCGGCCTGCCGGTGGACAGCCGCGAGTACGGTATCGGAGCCCAGATCCTGGTCGACCTGGGCATCACGACCATGCGCCTGATGACCAACAACCCGGCCAAGTACGGCGGCCTGGAGGGGTTCGGGCTCGACATCGTCGAGCGAGTGCCCCTCCAGTCGTCACCCAACCCCGAGAACATCAAGTACCTCCGGGCCAAGCGCGAGCGGATGGGTCACCTGCTGGAGGGCCTCGATGACGTCCTTTGAGCACACCCCTCCCACGGATCGCGCCGTCGAGCACGGTGTCGCCGGGGGGTCGGCCTACGTGGGGCGGCTACGGGGCGACGGGCTGCGGGTGGCCCTGGCCTGCAGCCGATTCAACCGCCTCGTGACCGACCGGCTGCTCGACGGCGCCTACGACGGCCTCGTCCGCCACGGGGTGGACCCGTCGTCGATCACCGTGGCCTGGGCGCCCGGCGCGTTCGAGCTGCCGCTCGTCGCCCGTCGACTGGCGGCGTCCGGCGAGGTCGACGCCGTGGTCTGCCTCGGCGCCGTGATCAGGGGCGCGACCGACCACTACGAGCACGTGGCCGGTCAGTGCGCCGCGGGACTGCAGCGGGCCCAGCTCGACACCGGTGTACCGGTCCTCTTCGGCGTGCTCACGACCGACACGGTGGAGCAGGCCATCGAGCGGGCGGGCACCAAGGCTGGGAACAAGGGCTTCGACGCCGCCCTCGCCGCCATCGAGATGGCAGACCTCCTCCGACAGCTGCCGAAGGGCGAGGGCGCGCCGTGAGGAGCCGGTAGTGCTTCGCCTCGTCCTACCGAAGGGCTCGCTGGAGCGGGCGACGCTCGAGCTGTTCGCGGCTGCCGATCTGGCCGTGTCGCGGGGCTCCGACGTCGACTACCGGGCCTCGATCGACGACCCCCGCGTCGACGAGGTGCGGATCCTCCGCCCCCAGGAGATCCCCCGCTACGTGGCCGACGGGCTGTTCGACATCGGCGTCACCGGGCGGGACTGGATCGAGGAGACCGGTGTCGATGTCGTCTCGCTCGGTCGCCTCGCCTACTCGAAGACAAGCCGGAACCCGATCCGGGTCGTCCTCGCCGTCGACGAGGACTCACCCGTGCACAGCGCCAAGGAGCTGGCCCCGGGGTCTCGGGTCTCGACGGAATACCCCGAGCTGACCCGACGGTTCCTGGTGGAGCAGGGTGTCGAGGCCGACATCCGCCTCTCCTACGGGGCGACCGAGGCGAAGGTCCCCGACATCGCCGACGCCGTCGTCGAGATCACCGAGACGGGCAGGGCGCTGCGGGCGGCAGGGCTACGGATCATCGACACGCTGCTGGTGTCGCACACCGAGCTGGTGGCCAACCCCGCCGCCGTGTCCGACCCGGAGAAGGCGCACGCCATGGGCCAGCTCCATACGCTCCTCCAAGGGGCGCTCGACGCGAGGGGCATGGCGCTGGTCAAGCTGAACGTCGGTGCGGCGGACCTCGATGCGGTGATCGACCTGCTCCCGTCGATGCGCTCGCCGACCGTCTCCAAGCTGTTCGGAGAGGACAGCTACGCCGTGGAGACGGTGGTCCCCAAGTCGGAGATCAACATCCTCATCCCGGCCCTGCGCGACCGCGGCGCGAGCGACATACTCGAGTTGGCCCTGGCCAAGATCGTCCCCTGATGCCCGGGCGGGCGACACCGGGGCCCTGTGAGCAGGTCGAGGGCAGGGTGGCGACCTTCGACGGGGAGCGTGGCCTCGGGACCGTGGTCACCGACGACGGCCGCTTGCTCCCCTTCCACTGCACGGCGATCGCCGACGGCAGCCGCGCCATCGCCGTCGGCACCAGGGTCGCCTTCCGCGTGGTGGCCGGCCACCTCGGGCGCTGGGAGGCGACAGGCCTAGCCTCCGCTTCCTCCGCCCCCTCCTGACGACGAGGCTTCTGGGCCTGGGCCCGACGGGGCGGCCGTCTCCTCGGCGGTGCTCGTCCCACCCAGCCGCACGAAGGCCAGCCGCAGTTGGGTCAGTCCCTCGCGCAGGTTGCCCTGCTCTTCGCCCAGGCGCGGGCCCAGCCCCTCGATCAGCAAAGCGAGGGCGTCGATGGCCAGCCGAGCCTGGTCGAGCTTGGGAGGATCGAGGGACAGATGCAGCGCCGCCAGCTCGAACATGCCGTAGCAGTGGTTGGCGACGACGGTCGAAGCCGGGGTGTCGGCCAGCTGCTGGCGCAACTCGGTCATCCGCTCCCGCAGCTCGGCCTCGTCCGGCTCTCCTGCCCCGCCGTCGGGTGCTCCTCCCGGCGCTCCTCCCGCGCCGGTCGGTGGGGGTCCCGAGGGCGGCTGCTGTTGGCGTCGCCCCCCTTGTTGGTCCTCGCCGGGACGTGGTACCTGACGCTCTCCACCGGGTGTCCAGAGGCTACTCATGACTGATATCGTAGAAGGCAAATCGAGACGGAAAGCGGGGCCGGGCAGTCCGACGGGGCAGCACGATCCCCACCCTTCCGCCGTCCGGGGTAGCCCGGTGGGTGTGTCGGGTCCATGCTCGTCTTTGGGGCGGGCGTCGCTTTCCGACGCCTGCCCTTGTCGCGTCTCAAGGGCCCAACATGACAGGAGTGATGCCGCATAACTGCCGCAGCTGCCACCACCGAGCTCAGGATCAACGATCGGATCCGAGCCCGTGAGGTACGACTGGTCGATCCGGAGGGCACGCAGCTAGGGATCAAGCCGCTTCCAGAGGCCCTCCATATCGCCAGGGAGCTGGATCTGGACCTCGTGGAGGTTGCCGCGCAAGCCTCCCCGCCGGTCTGTCGGATCATGGACTACGGCAAGTTCAAGTTCGATGCGGCGCAGCGGGCGAAAGAGTCTCGTCGCAAGACCACCAACGTCGGAATCAAGGAGATGAAGTACCGGCCCAAGATCGGCAGTGGGGACTTCGACACCAAGACACGCCGGGTCGTCAGGTTCCTGGGCGAGGGCCACAAGGTCAAGATCACGATCATGTTCAGAGGACGAGAACTTTCACACCAGGAACTGGGTCTGCGGATCCTCGATCGCGTCGCCGAGGAGGTCAACTCCCT
>JBPYEZ010000017.1:0-31028 GCA_051984395.1 Acidimicrobiales bacterium
TCGCCAGCGCTATGCCGACGAGGCCGCCGAAGCCGAGGTGGCAGCGGCCATCCGCGCCGCACTTGCGGACGAGCCGGTCGGCGACGATTGAGGCCAGGAGGCCGGCACGAAGGAAGGGCCGGCCCGAAGAGAAGGGCCGGCACGAAGGAAGGGCCGGCCCGAAGAGAAGGGCCGGCCCGGGAGCCCGCTAGCCGAAACGGACGAGGTGCTGGTCCCGTTTCCCCCGGCGCAGCAGCAGGTAACGGTCCCGCAGGAGGTCTTCGGGGCCCAGCTGTCGGGCGCGGTCGTGCTCGCGGCGGTTGTTCACATAGGCGCCACCCTGCTGGATGGTCGTGCGGGCGGCCGATCGGGACGGGGCCAGACCGGTCTCGACCATGGCCTCGACGAGCGAGAGCCCGCCGTCGGCGAGGCGGTCCCTCGACCAGGTGCTGGACGGGGCATCGGCGAGCACGTCCACGAGGACGTCCTCGTCGAGCCCGGCGATCTCCTCGGAGAACAGCGCCGCCGCGGCGCGCTCGGCGGCGGCGGCGGCCGCTTCTCCATGGACCAGCGTGGTCACCTCGCGGGCCAGGGTCCGCTGTGCCTGCCGCGCCTCGGGATGGGTGGCGACGGCCATGTCGAGCTCCTCGATACGACCATGCCCGAGCCAGGTGTAGTAGCGCAGGTAGGTTCCCACCAGGCTGTCCTCGGTGCGCAGGAAGAACTGGAAGAGCTGATAGGGACTGGTGCGCCGCTCGTCGAGCCAGACGTTGCCGGACTCGGTCTTGCCGAACTTGGCCCCGTCGCTCCGCACGACCAGCGGCCAGGTCAACCCCCACGCCTCGGCGCCGCGGAGGCGCCGGATCAGATCGATTCCCATGGTGATGTTGCCCCACTGGTCGCTGCCCCCGAGCTGCAGGCGGCACCCGTAGCTGTCGAAGAGGCGAAGGAAGTCGTAGGCCTGGAGCAGCATGTAGCTGAACTCGGTGTACGACATGCCCTGCTCGGGCGTGGCAAGTCGAGCCCGGACGGTCTCTTTGGCGATCATCTGGCCCACGCCGAAGTGCTTGCCGACGTCGCGGAGAAAGTCCAGGAGCCCGAGCGAGCCGAGCCATTCTGCGTTGTCGACCATGATCGCCTGCCCGGCGCCGGCCCTCGGCGTGAAGTCGAGGAACCGATCGAGCTGGCCGCGAATGCAGGCCAGGTTGGCCCGCAGGGTCTCGGTTCCCAGCAGCTGACGCTCCTCGCTCTTGCCACTCGGGTCGCCGATCATGCCCGTGGCCCCGCCCGCCAGGGCGATCGGCCGGTGGCCGGCCTCCTGGAGGCGGCGCAGGTTGAAGATCCCCAGCAGATGGCCGACGTGGAGGCTGTCGGCGGTGGGATCGAAACCGGCGTAGGCGGTGAGGGTCTCGCGGTCGAGCATGGCGGCCAGTCCGGGGTCGCTCATCTGCTGCACGAGCCCACGGAACTGGAGGTCGGCCGACAGCTGGCGCACGTGGGCCAGCCTGCCACGGCTGGCCCGGACCAGACATCACATTGCGCGGCCGCGATGTCGGCGGCGCGAACAGGCCCGGGTCCCCTCCACGACGACGCCGCCAGGGCGAAACGACGCCGATGGCGCGACCCTGGAGCATGGGTGCCCGTCTCTCCCGCCAGGCGATCATCGAGGCGGCACGGGCCCTGCTGGCAGCCGAGGGGATCGAGGCGGTGTCGCTGCGCCGGGTGGCGGGGGCGCTGGGCGTCACCGCTCCGGCCCTCTACGCCTATGTGACCGACAAGCGAGACCTCCTCCAGGGCGTGGCCGACCAGGAGGGTCGGCGAGTGGTCGAGCGAGTCCAGTCCATTCCCGGGACCGAGCCCTTGGCGCTCATCCGAGACCGGAGCCTGGCGTACGTGGCCTACGCCAAGGAGAACCCGGCTCTGTTCAAGGCGATCTTCATGGTGCGGCCCGAGCTCACGGCCGAGCCCCAGGACGCCGAGACGATGGCCAGCATGGCCACGGAAGCCTTCAAGGTCGGTGCAGCGCCGGTCTTCGAGCTCGCTCGAGCAGGTCTCCTCGGCTCCGTCGACCCGCACCTGGCCGCTCTGGCCATCTGGACCGCCACCCATGGCGTGGCCACTGTGATCCTCGCCGGACCCGAGTTCGACCCCGATCTGGAGCGAGCACTGGTCGAGACGGTGATCGACGCGGTCATCGCCGGGCTCACCGGCCGCCGCCCGTAGCGGGGCGAAAGACGGCCCCGGCGACCGAGGTGGGTCGGAAGGAGGGCTCGAAGGCCGGCATAGGCTCGTCAGCATGAACCGTCTGGCCACCGAGACCAGCCCCTATCTTCGCCAGCACCAGGACAACCCCGTCGACTGGTATCCGTGGGGCGACGAGGCGTTCGCCCGCGCTGGCGCCGAGGACAGACCGGTCATGCTCTCGGTCGGGTACTCGGCGTGTCACTGGTGTCACGTCATGGCGCACGAGTCGTTCGAGGACGAGGACACGGCCGCCCTCCTCAACGACCGCTTCGTCAGCATCAAGGTCGACCGAGAGGAGCGACCGGACGTCGACGCGGTGTACATGGAGGCTGTCCAGGCCATCACCGGACGGGGCGGATGGCCGATGACGGTCTTCCTCACGCCCGATCGACGACCGTTCTACGGAGGGACGTACTTTCCCAAGGGCGACCGAGGTGGGATGCCGGGTTTCACCACTGTCCTGCAGGCCATCGATGCGGCGTGGCGCGACCGGCGCGACGAGGTCGTCGGTCAGGCCGATCAGCTGGTGGGCGCGGTCGAGGCCAGGTTGCAGATTCCCGTGTCCGGCGACGGCGCCGGCCGGCCGGCGATCAGCCGCGCCGAGCTTCTGCAAGGGGCCTTCGTGGCCCTGCAGAGCGCCTTCGATCCGGACTGGGGAGGATTCGGGTCCGCGCCGAAGTTCCCCCAGCCGTCGATGCTCGAGCTGACGCTCCGGGCCCACGACCGCTCGGGCGGAGACGCGGCGCTCGCCATGGTGGCGACCACGCTCGACGCCATGGCGTCGGGCGGCATCTACGACCACCTGGGAGGCGGGTTCGCGCGGTACTCGGTGGACGGCCGCTGGATGGTGCCGCATTTCGAGAAGATGCTGTACGACCAGGCGGGATTGGCCCGCATCTACCTCCACGGCTGGCAGGTGACAGGGTCACCGCACTGGCGACAGGTCCTCGACGAGACGGTCGAGTACGTGCTGCGCGACTTGCGCGCGCCCGAAGGTGGGCTCTACTCCGCCGAGGATGCCGACTCCGAAGGCGTGGAGGGTCGCTTCTATGTCTGGAGCCTCGAGGAGGTGACCGACACGCTCGGGCCCGAGCTGGCACCGGCGGCCATCGACTGGTACGGCGTCACCGCCGCCGGCAACTTCGAAGGCTCGAACATCCTCCACCGCCCCCAACGAGGAGACCTGCTGCGCCCACCGGCGATCGAGCGCGCTCGCCGCCTGCTGTTCGAGCACCGGGCCAAGCGCGTTCGGCCCGGTCTCGATGACAAGGTGCTCACCGAATGGAACGCCATGTTCTGCTCGACGCTGGCCGAGGCGGCAGGTGCCACCGGTCGCTCGGACTGGCAGGCGGCGGCGGTCTCGGTCGCCGAGTTCCTGCTCGGATCGCTGCGCCGAGGCGACGGAAGGTGGCTGCGCTCCTGGCAGGGCAACCCGGGTGACGACGGTGGTACGGGTGGCGACGACGGCCGGCGCGGTCGAGCCGGTCACCTGGCGGTCGCGACCGACTACGCCTGGCTGGTCGACGCCTTCACCCGGCTGGCCGAGCTCACCGGCGAGGCCCGCTGGATCGAGACCGCCACAGCCACCGCCGACGCCATGGTCGCCTTGTTCTGGGACCCGGCGCAGGGCGGGCTCTTCACCACCGGCGAGGACGCCGAGCGACTCATCGTCCGCTCGAAGGAGCTGTTCGACGGGGCCACGCCGTCGGCGAACTCGGTGGGAGCCGTCGCCCTCGCCCGCCTGGGCGCCCTGACCGGCGATGCGCGCTACGCCGACGCCGCCGAGGCCATTCTCACATCGCTCGGAGACGTCACCGCGGCGCAGCCGACCGCCTTCACGTACGCCCTGGGCGCCGTCGATCTTCTCGCCGAGGGACCCACGGAGATCGTCATCGCCGGTGACAGCCCCGAGCTCGTCGGGGCCGTGCACCGCCGGTACCTTCCCCGTGCCGTGCTGGCATGGGGCGAGCCGTACCGGTCGCCGCTGTGGGAGGGTCGAGGCGACGGCCTCGCCTACGTCTGTCGTGACTACACGTGCCTGGCACCCACGTCGACGGTCGAGGAACTGGAAGACCAGCTCACCGCGGGGTGACTGGTCCATCCGACAACGGATCGGCAACGGAAGGCATGATGGGGCGGTGAGTCGTACCGGTTTGTCCTCCCCCAGGCTCGATCTCGCCGGGGCGGAGCTCCGGCTCCTGGTCCTGGCCGAGCGCCCCGACGAGTACCTCGCCGTCGACGTCGACTCGGGGGCGTTCGTGCGCGCGCACGGTCCCACCGACACCGGTACGGGCCCGCGCCACATCCTGGACGTGATCAAGGTCGAGCTGGCGGACAACGAGCACGCCACCGACCTGTCGCAGCCCGAGGCGGTCACCATGGCCGGGCCGGCGCGTCCGGCCCGCCGGGTGCGCCGCGGGCGGGTGAAGCGGTACCTGCGTGCCCTGGTCGCGCCGAAGGGTGAGCCGCTGCTCGGCTTCCCCGCCGCGGCCACCCCGTACTGGACGCTGGACGGCACCCGGCCGTCGCTGGCTCTGCTCACGCCGAGCGACGGCCTGACGGTCATCAAGCGCCAGCCCGAGGGCACGCTGTGGGCCCGGTTCCACTGGGACGGTGGCAACTACCACCTGCCCGTCGACGACGCCCGCCTGTCGGCCGCCTTCGCCGACAGCAGCCGGGGCCGTCTCGCCGGCCGAGCGCTCGCCCACGCCCTCGGCCATCGGCCCCAGTACCTGCTGGTCGCCCTGACCCGGCCGAGGAACGGCCACTGCTACAAGACCTTGGTGGCGGTGCTCCCTCGCCAGTGAGCGGCCGGCACAGGAACCGGTGGCCGGTTGGGAGGCCCGCCCCGGCGCCCGCCCGCCGGAGCCGGGCCTAGGCCGCCACGTCGGCGAGCGCCCGACGGAACCGGTCCGTGGCGAGGATGCGCGCCGTCGACTCGTAGGCGTCGCGGGCCGTGCGGTCGAGGCCGGTGCCACGCATGAGGTTGACGCCGTGGGCCCGGACCTCGGCCGCCGACGGCCGGACGAGCAGGACCTCGGCACCACGTCGACGCGCCGCGCCGGCCTCTTGGGCGAGCGCCCGGGTCGGCACCCTGCGGGCCAGCTGCATGCCGGGCCAGGGCGGCCGGGCAGGGTCGTAGGCCAGCGGCGCCACCCCGATGATCAGCTCGCAGCCGGCCTTGGCCGCCAGGTCGAGGTTGGTGGTCGAGTGGGCGCCGCCGTCGACGAGCACGCGGTCACCGACCCGCACCGGCGGAAAGATCCCGGGTATGGCGCAGGCGGCCTGGACGGCGCGCGGCAGGTCGATCGGGGTCTCCTGGTCACGACCGAGCACGACCCGCCGGCCGCTGCCGATGTCGACGGCGCACAGCCACAGAGGCTTGGCCGGCCAGGTCGCCGGCAGCTCGGCCTGGAGCCGGTCCCGGCCCGCCGCCATGGCGAACAACCCGCCGGGGAACACCCGTCTGAGCACGGCCGGCACCGGCGGGACGGGGATGCGCAGCATCGACCGGCCGAGCACGTACGCCGATCCGACGCCTCGCCGGGCCAGCTCGAGCGGTGAGGCGAAGTTCAGGGCCATGACATCGCGCGACCCGTCACCCTCGGCGCCGCTGACCAGAGCCTCTTCCCAGAAGTCGGCGGTCGACCAGCCGCTGCGGAGGTAGGCGGCGATGGCCGCTCCTGCGCTGGTCCCCACGATCAGGTCGGCAGACGCCAGCCGGATCCCACCCTCCTCCTCGAGGGCTCGCAGCGCGCCGGCGTGGTAGGCGAGGCCGACCACCCCGCCGGCACCCAGCACCACCCCGACCTTCACCGTCCCCCCACGGTGCCCTAGGAGAGGCCGGGTCGGCTCATCGGCCCAGCCTCCCGTCGGCCAGGTCCTCGGCCATGGCCCATCCGAAGGCCACGAGGCAGTCGTACCGCTTGTGGGTCAACGGAGTGAAGAAGGCGGCGACATCGTCCGGGCCCGACTTGAGGCTGCGGTACTCGATGACCCCACCCGGTGATCCCGTACCACCGAGCACGAAGGTGCGATCGTCGAGGCGCCCGTCGGCCCCGAAGCGCTTGGCCAGACGACGGCCCCACGCCCGCTCCTCGCCCGTGGGCCGGTGCTCGGGCCGGGGAACGACGTCGGAGAGCCCCTTGAAGGCGTCGAACGCCCCGGGATCGGCCATCCGCGTTCCGACCAGCACGTCTTCGTCGGGAAAGGCGAGCAGGGCCCGCCGGTACTGGTCACCCATCAGAGCACGGACGGTCTGCTCCCGCTTCGAGGTCGGCTTTACCGATGCCAGGCCGACGAGGAGCGACGGTGTCCCGCCGATGCGCTCTAGGGTGCAGAACGAGAACCCCACCAGCCTGCCACCGTCACGGGCCTGGGTGACGAGCACCCATTCGTCCCGCTCCTTGGACAGGAACCCGACGTCGAAACCCGCCGAGCCGTCGGCACAGATGTCGGCCATGTCAGCCAACTCGGCGTCGCTCAGCGCGGTGCAGTCCTTGGTGTCGACCTCGATGGACATGACCTCTTCAGAACTCCCATTCGACCTGATGCTTGCCTACTTCCCCACCAGATTACGGGATGGCGCCCGGATCTGTCCCATGCGGGCCCCTGTGCCCGGCCCGCGCCCGCTCCCCCGGCCGCGGCGTGAGCATCGTGCTCAGCCGACAACGGCGTTGGGGCCGAGCAGGACCCGCACCTCGGCGACGACGCCGGAGCGAGCGTCCACGTTGAGGTCGTCCGGGAGGCGAAGCACCTTCTCCCCCACGTGCAGGAACACCGGCGAAGGGCCCGGATGGTCGACGAGCAGCTGCTTGAGTCCCTGTAGCAGCGAGTCGGTCAGGCTGGGCATCGGAAGACAGATCCGCAGCGGCGGCCCATCGTCGGCGACCAGCTGGGGCCGGGTGAGACCCATGCACACCAGCTTGGGCTGGTCGTCGCGCGTGTCGATGCGACCCCTCACGCACACGGCCACGTCTTCCTCGAGCAGGGCGCCGAACTGTCGCATGGCGCTCGGGAACACGAACGTCTCGATCGTGGCCTCGAGGTCCTCGAGCACGAAGGTGGCCATATGGTCGCCGCTCTTGGTGTACTTGCGCACGAGGTTGGTGACGACGCCTCCGATCACCCGAACCTCGCCGTCCCGGTTGCCGTTCGCACCGCCCGGCGCCAGCTCCCGCAGCTCGGTGATGGTGCAATCGGCGTGCTTGGCCAGCGCATTCTCCATGCCCATCAGAGGATGGTCGCTGACGTAGAGGCCGAGCATCTCCTTCTCGAACGACAGTCGCTGAGCCTTGTCGAACTCGACCTCGGGGATGGGCACCCTGGAGTCGTCGAAGCCCACCGTCGTCCCGTTGGTCCCGCCGTTCGATCGGGAGGCGTTGCCGTTCTCGCCACCGGTACCGGCGTCGTCCATCGCCGCGAACAGGCTCATGATGCCCAGCTCCGCCTCTCGTCGCCGGGCCAGGGTGCGGTCGACCACCTGCTCGAAGACGAGACACAAGCCCTTGCGCGGATGGCCGAGGGAGTCGAAGGCTCCGGCCTTGATGAGGGACTCCACCGTCCGCTTGTTGAGCACGGCCGGGTCCACCCGGTCGCAGAAGTCGTAGAAGTCTCCGTACGGGCCGCCCCGCTCCCGCTGGGCGACGACGTGGGCGACCAGGCCTTCACCGACGTTGCGGATGGCCGACAGCCCGAAGGGGATGGCGCCCGACCCGTCCTCGGACTCAGGCTGCGCGATGAACTCCGACGCCGACACATTGATGTCGGGGACCAGGACCCGGATGCGACGGGCGCGGCACTCGCCGAGATAGACCGCCGTACGGTCCTTGTCATCCTTCACGCTGGTCAACAGGGCGGCCATGTACTCGACGGGGTAGTTCGCCTTGAGCCATGCCGTCTGGTAGGCGACCAGGCCGTAACCATAGGAATGGCTCTTGTTGAAGGCGTAGTCGGCGAAGGGCTCGATGAGGTCGAACAGTGCCGTGCCGAGGGCCGCGCCGTAACCGGTCCGCTCGGAGCCGGCCACGAACTGCTCCCGCTCGGCGGCGATCAGGGACCGGATCTTCTTGCCGCAGGCCTTCCGAAGGCGATCGGCCTCCGCCAGGCTGTAGCCCGCGAAACGCTGGGCCACCCGCATCATGGACTCCTGATAGATCATCAGCCCGTAGGTGTCGGCCAGGATGTCCTCGAGATCAGGGTGCAGATACGTGATGGGCTTGCGACCGCACTTACGGTCGGCGTAGTCGTTGTGCATGTTGGCCGCCATCGGTCCCGGCCGGTAGAGCGCGACGAGGGCGGCGACGTCCTCGAACCGGCTGGGAGCGAGCGACCGCATGAGCGCCCGCATCGGCGCCCCTTCCAGCTGGAAGACCCCGACCGACCGTCCCTCCCTGAGCATGGCGAAGGTCGCCTCGTCGTCGGGAGGGAGCGCGTCGATGTCGGGGCGATGGCCCTGTGAGCGCTCGACGAGATCCAGTGCGCGCTCGATCACGCTCAGGTTGCGCAGGCCGAGGAAGTCCATCTTGAGAAGACCCAGCTCCTCGACGCCGTGCATCTCGTACTGGGTGACGATTGGCGCGTCCTCGGCAGCGGTGGAGGGATCGGGCTTGCGCTGGATCGGAAGGTGCTCGGTGAGCGGCTCGCGGGTGATGACCACAGCGGCGGCGTGAATGCCCGCCTGACGGCGCAGCCCCTCCAGCCCCTTGGCCACGTCGATCACCTGGCGGGCGTCTGGATCGCTCTGGTACATCTCCCGGAGGCCGGTTGCCATCTTGAACCCGTCGTCGTGGCCGTCCCGACGCTCGAGGCAGGCGCCCAGCGGGGTGTCACGACCCATCACGAGCGGAGGCATGGCCTTGGCGATGCGGTCCCCCACGGCGTAGGGATAGCCGAGCACCCGGGCGGCGTCCCGCACGGCGGCCCGAGCCTTGATGGTCGAGAAGGTCACGATCTGGGCGACGTGGTCCCACCCGTAGCGGTCGGCGGCGTAGCGGATCATCTCGCCCCGCCCCCGCTCGTCGAAGTCCATGTCGATGTCGGGCATCTCCCGGCGGCCGGGATTGAGGAAGCGCTCGAAGAGCAGATCGTGATGAATGGGATCGAGGTCGACGATGCGCAGGCAGTAGGCGACACAGCAACCAGCAGCTGAGCCACGGCCGGGTCCGACACGAATGCCGGAGGTTCGAGCGTGTCGGATGAGATCCCAGACGACGAGGAAGTAGGCCGAGAAGCCCATCTCGGCGATGACGCCGAGCTCGTACTCGAGCCGGTCGACGACTGCGGTCGGGATCGGCCGGCCGTACCGTTCCTCGGCGCCGCTCATGCTCAGATGGCGAAGGTAGGCGGCGGCAGCCGCCTCACCGCCACCGGCGGAGAACTCCTCGGGCACGGGGAACTCGGGCAGCTTGGGCTTGCCGAACTCGATGTCGACCGCGGCGCGCTCGGCCACCCAGAGCGTGTTGTCGCAGGCATCGGGCCAGTCGCGAAACAGCGCCCGCATCTCCGCCGCCGGCTTCAGGTAGTGCTCCTCGCCCTCGAACCGGAACCGCTTGGGGTCGTCGCGCATGGCACCGGTCTGGACGCAGAGCAGGGCGTCGTGGGCCATGGCGTCGGACCGGTGGGTGTAGTGGCTGTCGTTGGTGGCGAGCAGCGGTGCTCCCAGATGACGGGCGATGTCGATGAGGCCGGAGTTGGTCTTGCGCTGCAGCTCCAGGCCGTGGTCCTGGAGCTCGACGAAGAGGTGCTCGCGACCGAAGATGTCCTGCAGCCGACCCGTCAACGCGGTGGCGCCCGCCAGGTCGCCCCGCTGCAGCGTCTGGAGGACGACCCCCCCGAGGCACCCGGTGGTGGCGATGACGCCCTCGTGGTGACGCTCGAGCAGCTCCCAGTCGAGACGGGGCTGGTAGTAGTAGCCCTCGAGGTACGCGGCGCTCGAGAGCTGCATGAGGTTGCGGTAGCCCTGGGTGGACTCGGCGAGGAGCGTGAGGTGGTAGTAGAGCTTCTCCCCTCCCTCCACGTCGCCGCCGGTGTCGTCCACCCTCCCTCGCCGCACCGGCCGCTCGTGGCGGCTGGTCGCCGCCATGTAGGCCTCGATGCCGACGATCGGCACGACCCCCTGGGACTGGCACTCCTTGTAGAAGTCGAGGACGCCGTACATGTTCCCGTGGTCGGTGATGGCCAGGGCCGGCTGTCCGTCGGCGGCGGCCGCCGCCACCAGGTCCTTCACCCGGGCGGCGCCATCGAGCATGGAGAACTCGGTGTGCACGTGCAGGTGGGCGAACGAGTCCCCTCCAGCTCCGCCCGCCACACGCACCTCCTCGACTCGGTCCCCGCTATCCACAGCCTGTGGACGAGTTACATCGCTGTCATTCACCCTACCGCACCGCCGCCGGCCTCGTCGCCTCAGAATGGATGAAGCCGCCCCCGCTGGTGGGCTCGGAGGGAGTGTCGCTCCGCCACCGCCGCCGGGCCAGCGGCGGCGATCAGAGGTAGGTGCCCGGCCGCGACGCGGGCGAGTCCTCGCCACTGGGCAGCTGGCGCCGCCGCATCTCCTCGAGCTGGGACCGGGCGTTCATCTGCTGGGCGAACAGCGTGGCCTGGATGCCGTGGAACAGGCCCTCGAGCCAGCCCACCAGCTGGGCCTGGGCGATCCGCAGCTCGGCCTCGCTCGGGGTGTCGGCCTCGAAGGGCAGCGAGATCCGCTCCAGCTCGGCGGCCAGATCCGGAGAGAGCCCGTCGCTCAGCTCGCGTACCGAGGTGTCGTAGATCTCCCGGAGGCGGGTGCGGCTCTTCTCGTCCAGGGGGGCCTGGCGGACCTCCTCGAGCAGCTGGCGGATCATCGAGCCGATGCGCATCACCTTGGCCGGCTGGGCGACCGTCTCGGTCGGCTCGATGGCGCCGGCTCCGGCGGGGCCCGTCTGCGCGTCGGCGGTCGCGGCGTTGTCGCCCCCCATGCCGGGCACGACGACGACGTTCGGCGGTCCTTCGGGTGGGTCAGGAGCCATGAACCGATCCTTCCTCGGATCAGGCCTGGCGCGCCAGCAGCGGCACCAGCATCTCGGCCGAGGTCAACGAGCCGTGCCGGCTGACGAGGCTGACCTCGCCCGTGTCGGCCGGGTCGAGGAAGGCGACAGGAGCGTGCGCGACCAGGGCAACGTCGCCGAGGCGCTGCTCGACCTCGGGAGCCGGTCTGCCTCCGAGCCACCCCTCCGCCACCACCTGCTCCCGGGTACGCACCCAGGCCACGCGGCTGTACTCCGCCGCCGCCTGCTCGGCGAGACGGTCCATCGTCCCGGGGCGGGCGTGCAGCCAGCGGAAACGGCCCTCGCCGGAGAGCAGCGTCGTGTCGGCCATGACCTCGGGCGACAGGGTGATCGTGTCGTCGCCGACATCCACCTGGCCGTGATCGGAGGTGACGAGCAGGGCGGCGCCGGCCGGCAGGACGCCCAGGACCTCGGCCACGAGATGGTCGGCCGCTGCCACCTCGGCCTCGTAGTGGGCGTCCAACCCCCACTCGTGGGCCACCTTGTCGATGCCGTCGTAGTAGGCGTAGACGAGAGGCTCGCCGTCCGCCAGGAGACGAGCAACCTCGACCGGCAGGGTGGACGGCATGCGCCACCCCCGGATCGGCGAGCCTGCGAGGTGGGCGGCGGTGAAGCCGGTACTGACGAACTCCGCCCGCGTCACCACCGGGACCGCCCTGCCCCCGAAGGCCGGCGCGGGTTGAAAGACGGTCGGGCGCACCTTGGTCCTCGCGTCGCCGGCATTGGTCCTCCACCGCAGGACGTTCATCACCTCGCCCTCGCCCACGTGCACCCGGTAGCCGACGACGCCGTGCTCCGCCGGTGTCATGCCGGTCGTGATCGACGTGAGGGCTGTCGCCGTCGTGGTCGGTACGACCGACGTGATCGGCCCTCCGGTCAGGGCGGACATGGTGGGGGCCAGCTGCGGCCTGGCCAGCAGCTGCTCCCAGCCGAACCCGTCGAGCACCAGGAGGACCACCTGGCTGGCCGCCCGCACCGGCTCGGGGATCCACGCGGGAGGCTCCTGTCGGCGACGATCGAGCAAGGCACCGACCAGGCCCGCCAGGCACGGCCCGTCATAGGTCGGTAGCACCGGTTCCGGCGCCGAGGGCGCCCGCTGCGGCCGGCCGCCGGCGACGAACGCGACGTCCCGACCCATGGCGCTCGACGTCGGCTCGGCCTCCACCCCAGCGACCTTACGCCTAGGCGCCCTACCATGGAATACGTGAAGGTGTCGACCAGGGGCGACTACGCCAGCCGGGCGCTGCTGTCCCTGGCGCTGCACGTCGATGACGAGGGACCGACGTCGGTCCGGGATCTCGCCGAGCGCACCGGCCTACCCCAGCCCTATCTGGAGCAGATCCTGCTCGCCCTGAAGGGCGCCGGCCTGGTGCGTTCCAAGCGGGGCGTCGGTGGGGGCTACGTGCTGGCCCGTCCGGCCGACGAGATCACCCTCGGCCAGATCGTCAGCGCCGTCGACGGCCCCATCGTGGCGGGCGATTTCGGCGCGCCGCACCAGAACGGTGCCTGCGACCACGAGGGCCAGTGCGTGCTGCTGGCGGTGTGGTCCGAGGTGGGCAAGCACATGCGATCACATCTGGACTCGTTCACTCTGGCCGACATGGTGTCCCGCTCTCGCGGCTGGGCGGCGCCCCTGGCCCCCCTCACCTGAGGGGCGCCAGCACGCGACACCCCCGTCAGGGACGCTCGTTCCACAGGAGGACGACGGGCACGTCCCTCTCGTAGCCGAGGCGGCTGATCGTGGCGGTGTCCAGGGCCAGGCGGCTGCCGCCGTCCGGCCCGAGGCCGATCCAGCGGGCCGCCAGCATCCGCAGGATGTGGCCGTGGGAGAAGCAGATCACGTCTCCGGAGACGTCTCGGAGCATGGCGATGAGCCGGTCCGCTCGCCTGCTCACGTCGGACGGCTGCTCGCCGTCGGGCACGCCGTCCCGCCACAGCGCCCAGCCCGGTCGCTCGGCGCGGATGTCGTCGGTGGTCCGGCCCTCGTAGGCGCCGTAGTCCCACTCCAGCAGGTCGTCGCAGGGCACACCCTCACCCATCCCCGCCAGTCGGCACGTCTCAGCGGCGCGCGACAGCGGGCTCGTGAGCACGCGGGCGAACCGCCCGTCGGTCAGCCTGACGCCCGCCTGGTTGGCCTGCCGCCGCCCCGCGTCGGTCAGGAGGACGTCCGTGCGCCCGGTATGGCGCCCCGAGCGACTCCATTCCGTCTCGCCGTGACGGACGACGGTGATCATGGGTTGGCCCTGCCCGGGTTGAGCGGGGGGCTCGCCGGCGGGACCGGTCGGCTGCGATCGCCCGGCTCGTCGTTCCGGCGGCCGGACCGCTGACGGTGCCGCTGGTGGACGGCCCACGGATGATGCTTGCCGTGCCGCCGGCCTCGACGCTGTTGGAGAGCCAGGTAGGCCCACGAGAGCCAACCGAGGGGCACGACTCCCCAGAAGCTGACGATGCGGTAGAGCAGCACGATGGCCACTGCCTCGCTGGCGTTCTGCCCGTAGGCGATCAGGGCAAAGGTCAGGCTTCCCTCGACGACCCCGATCCCTCCTGGGGTGATCGGCAGGCTGGCGGAGATCTGGGCCAGCGCGTAGGCGACGAGCACGCCGCGCCAGTGCACGGGCGCGCCAAGGGCGAGCGCGCAGGCGACGAGGGTGGCGCAGTTGCACAGCCAGTTGGCCATGGCCAGGGCGAAGGCGACCAACCAACCCGTGAGCCCCGGACGCACCCGCCGGACTCGCGACCAGAACAGCCGAAGCAGGTCGCCAGCACGATTGCCGCTCGGGACGAGCCGCTCTGTCGACGCCAGCAGCGTCAGGCCCCTCGCACGCGCTGCGGGTGAGTAGTGCACGACGACGCCAAGGGCCGCGGCCAGGACCGGTATGGCGGCCAGCGCCACGGCCAGCCAACGCAGGCTGGCCACGGGACCCTGGCTGCCGGCGACCCAGATCCCGGTCGCCAGGATGCAGAACAGCGCGAAGCTGGCCAGAGCGCCGGCGACAAGGATCACCCATTCGGCCAGGACCCGGTCGGCACCGCGGCGCCGGAGCTGCTCGTAGGCGAAGACCGCCGCCCACGCGGCGCCGCCGGGCAGCGTCACCGCCAACGAGTTGCCGGCGAGGGTGATCTCGAAGAGCGCACTGAAGCCCAGGCGCACGCCGCCGGCGCGCAGCAGCCACCGCTGAAGCCTGGCGAAGACGACGAGCGATGCCAGCTCGAAGACGATGGCCACGACCAGCCAGCCCCAGCGGATGTGCTCGAGAAGGTCCGCTCCCTTCTCGAGCTGCTTGGTCTGGGTGCTGGCGGCGACGGCGGCGGCGATGAGGATGGCGACGGCCAGGGCCCAGCGGACCCACCTCATCCAGGCCATCCGTCGCCCGGACGGGGTGCGCGTCTCCGGCGGCGACTCCGGAGGAGCCTCGGGCCGATGGCGCCGCATGGTCGGCCAGGCGTCCCGCGCCTGGCGGCGCGCCTGTTCCACCGAGGTCACGGGGCCTGCCAGCGGCGACGCCCCGACGACCCGGTCCCCACGGCCAGGCGCGGTTGATCGCCCACGGGCCAAAGGGTATCCGCTGGCTCCGTTAGGGCCGCCGAATACTGGCTGCCCGCGGCGCACCGAGGCCAGCGCTGGAAGATCGAACGCTACGGTGTAATCTTGTAAGAACATGGCACCCAAAGCAGAGTCCGACCACATCCGGCGCTGGGTCGCTCAGCACGTCCCTCGGGGCTGGTTCTCCGGCGCACCCGAGGTCAACGTGGACGACGACGAGATCCTGATCATCGGCGCCCTGGACGAGCCTCCTCCCGAGCGCGGGGCGAGCGAGGCGGCCAAGGCGGCGACGAGGGTGGCCCACATCCGGCGGTTTCGCGAGGAGACGCGCGACGCCAGGATGCACACGGCCCAGGACGCCGAGCACAACTTTGGCCGCAAGGTGTCGTGGGGGGCGCGCTGCGGCGAGTCCTACGAGCTCTTCACCACCATGAGCGTCCCGGTGATGACCAGGCTGCGCATGGGCGAGCGGGCCGTGCTCGACATCCTGGTGGCGTCCGGCGTCGCCCGCAGTCGCAGTGACGCCCTGGCCTGGTGCGTCCGCCTGGTGGGGCGACACGAGACGGACTGGCTGACCGACCTCCGCGACGCCTTGGTGCACGTCCACCAGGTGCGGGGCGAGGGCCCCACGACGATCTGAGAGGAGTGCGGATGACCGAACCTCGTACACCGTCGGGCGACGTCCTCGAGACCGAGCCCGAGGCGCCCGGCGAGCAGGCCCTCGACGCCTACTCCAGGGTCGTGACGTCGGTGGCGGCGAAGCTGCTGCCGTCGGTCGCCAGCCTCCGGATCGGGCGATCTCGCCGAGGAGGCGGCCGCGAGGCGTCCGAAGGCGCCGGTACGGGCGTCGCCATCACGCCCGACGGGTTCATGCTGACCTCGGCCCACGTGGTCGCCGGGAGCCGCCGGGGCTCCGCCAGCTTCACCGACGGCCGGGAGCTCGAGCTCGAGGTCGTCGGCACGGACCGTCTCTCCGATCTCGCCGTGGTCCGGGCCAGGGGGTCCGGCCTCAGCGCGGCGGTGCTCGGCGACGCCGACCTGCTGCGGGTCGGCCAGCTCGTGGTGGCGATCGGCAACCCTCTCGGGCTGTCCGGCTCGGTGACCGCCGGCGTGGTGAGCGGCCTGGGTCGGTCCCTGCCGACCAGGGCCGGGAGTGCGACCAGGATCGTCGAGAACGTGATCCAGACCGACGCCGCCCTCAACCCGGGGAACTCCGGGGGCGCCCTGGTCGACGGGCGTGGCCAGGTCGTCGGCATCAACACGGCGGTCGCCGGGATCGGCCTGGGCCTCGCCGTCCCCATCAACGCCACGACCCGGCGGATCGTCGGCGCACTGATGAGCGAAGGCCGCTTCCGGCGGGCCTACATCGGTATCGCCGGCGCCTTCCGAGCCCTGCCGCCACGACAGAGCGCGGTCATCGGGCGCGATGCGGGCGTCGGGGTCGCCGAGATCGTGGACGGGAGCCCCGCCGCCAGGGCGGGACTCCGGCCCAAGGACGTGATCCTCAGCATCGACGACACCGACGTCGAGACGGCCGGCGATCTCCAGAAGCTGATGATCAGCGACGCCATCGGCAGAGCCGTGGTGCTTCGAGTCCTCCGGGACGACCGGGTCGTCGAGATCACGGTGACACCGGTGGAGCTCGTCGAGTAGACCGGGGCTCGTGGACGACAACGAGATCCTCGAGCACATCGGCGGACTGGTCAGCGAGGAACACACCCTGCTCGAGGCGGCGGGAGCGGACGGTCTCGACGAAGCCCAGGAGCGCCGTCTCGCCAGCCTGGAGGCCAGCCTGGACCAGTGCTGGGACCTGCTGCGCCAGCGGCGGGCCCGACGGCATGCAGGCCTCGACCCCGACGACGCCGAGGCCCGGGACACCGACACCGTCGAGCACTACCGGCAGTGATCTAGGAGGTCGGCCGTCCCGGCGTCGTTCGACGCCGGTGGCTACCGGCGCGTCGCGGTTCCCAGAGCCGCACACCGCCAAGGATCCCGCCCGTGTTGCCGACCAGGGTGGCCTTCTCCCCCAGGTCGACCTTGAGGTGCTTGGCGTTGCCACCGCCGACGTAGAGACGGTCGTACAGCATGAGGGCGTCGAGGGTCTCGACCGCCACCGCCACCCGCCGGCTCCACCGCTTGTTGCCGATCCTGAGCCGGGCCGGCTCGCCCACCTGCTGCTCGTAGGTCTCGCCCTTGCGGAACGGGTGGTGAGCCAGCTCCAGGTGGGGGGCCAGCTCACCGTCGAGGAAGAAGCTGCTTCCCATCCCCGTGCCCAGCGTGATCACGCACTCGAGCCCCTCGCCCGCCACCACACCCAGGCCCTGGAGGTCGGCGTCGTTGACCACCCGGGCCGGCTTCCCCGTTCGCTCTTCGAGGGCGGCGGCCAGCTCGAACCCACTCCACGCCCTCACCAGCTCGTCCAGAACGGGAGAACCGGCGCCACCGCTGGTGGACAGGTTGGGAGCGGTGATGACGGCGCCCCGCCGCACCATGCCGGGGAAGCCCACCGACACCCGGTCGAAGGACGGAAGATCCCCGGCGAGCCCGAGCACTGCATCCACGAGCACGCCCGGCGGGCAGGGGTGGGGAGTCTTCACCCGTACCCGGTCGACCATCATGGTGCCATCGGGGTCGAGCACCGAGGCCTTGAGCCCGGTCCCTCCGACGTCGACGGCGAGGGTGGCCGGGCCGGCACCTCCCCTCCTCGCCCGGCCGTCGGCCCGGGCGGGCGCGACCCCTGGGCCGGCCTTCCGGGCCGGTCGTGCCTGCCGGGGTGGGCCCGATCCGGACCGACCGTCCCCGCTGCGAGAATCTCGACCGGAAACCACGAGCGCGATCCAACCGCAATGGGTAAGACTCGGCAAGTGGTCCTGCGGGGCCGCTTTGGGCGGCCGGGGCGGCGGCTCCCGGTCCGGCGATCGAGTGGACCAGCGCAAACTCCGGCACAGAGCCGATTCGCTTCTGTCTCTGGCGGAATGGCCAGGCCGCTCAGGGTGTTTGGGTCTTCGGGGAACTAGTTCGAGAGGAGTGAAGATCATCGCTACCGCACGGGATACCGCCACCAAGGACGCGACGCGAAGGTCGTCCGCGCCCTTGGGAGATGCCGTCGGGCTGTTTCTCGACGACCTGGCCCGATATCCCCTGCTCACGGCCGAACAGCAGGTGGAGCTGGCTCAGCGAATCGAGGCCGGCGACGAGGAGGCCCGGCAGCGAATGATCACGGCCAACCTTCGGCTGGTCGTGCACTGGGCCCGCCTGTACCAGGATCGGGGCGTGGACCTGGGGGATCTGGTCCAGGAAGGCACCTTCGGGCTCATGCGGGCGGTCGACAAGTTCGACTGGCGCCGGGGCTTCCGGTTCTCCACCTATGCCACGTGGTGGATCCGTCAGGCCCTCCAGCGGGCGGTCCACAACACCGGGCAGTCCATTCGGCTCCCGATGGACGCCGCCGAGCGCGCTCGCCGGGTCGACACGGCCCGCCGCGAGCTGGCCGTGGAGCTGGGCCGGGAGCCTGACGACGAGGAGCTGGCCGAGGCCGCCGGCGTCTCGCTCAGCCAGCTGTCGGATCTGCGCCAGGCGGCACGGGTCGTGGCCAGCCTCGACCAGACCGTGGGGCCGGACTCCGAGACCAGCCTGGGCGAGCTGGTCGCCCCGGCGGGTGAGCCCTTCGAGGAGGAGGTCGACTCGGCCATCGGGCGTGAGCAGCTCCGACGGGCAGTCGAGAGCCTGAGTCCCCTCGAGCGCGACGTGCTGTGGCTGCGGTTCGGGCTCGACACGGGCCAGCCGGCGTCGCTCGAGAACACGGCTCGGCGCCTCGGCATCGGTGTCCGGCGTGCCCGCCAGGTCGAGGGCGACGCCCTCCGCCGGCTGGCGACGTTCCCTGAGCTCGAGTCCCTCCTGCTCGCCGCCTGACCCCCCGGGACCGGGCGGAGGGGCTCGCCGGGGGCCGGTTCTACGACAGCCCGGCGAGGACCGCGGCCAGATCGGGTGGCAACGGCGACGAGAAGCTCAGCCGCTGTCCGGTGCGGGGATGGTCGAAGCTCAGCCGATGGGCGTGCAGGAACGGCCGGGCCAGCGCCAACCGTGCCTCGGCACCGCCGTAGCGGGTGTCGCCCGCCACAGGATGACCGATGGCGGCGAGGTGCACCCGGATCTGATGGGTACGGCCCGTGTCCAGTCGGCACTCGACCAGGGTCGCGGCGACGGGGCGCCGGTACCGGGTCGCGACCCGATAGGCCGTGCGGGCCGACCGGCCCCGCCGGGACACCGCCATACGCGTCGGATCCCGCTCCGACCTCCCCATCGGCGCGTCCACCTCGCCGGCGTCGGCATCGACCGATCCGAGGACCAGGGCGAGGTACCGACGCTCCACCCCGGCCGGACGGTCGGACGGCTCGTCCGCCCCAACGGGCCCGCCTCCCCGACCCGACGCTCCGGTCGCCCGGGCGCCGAGCTGGTCGACCAGCGACCGGTAGGCCAGGGCCGTCCGCGCCACCACGAGGAGCCCGGACGTGCCCTTGTCCAGGCGCTGGACGATGCCCGGCCGGTCGGCGTCGCCCGCCCCGGCATCGGCCAGGTCCGGAAATCTCGCCAGGAGACCCTGCACGAGCGTGCCCGTGCGATGACCGGCACCGGGATGCACGACGAGGCCAGCGGGCTTGTCGACCACGGCGATGTCGTCGTCGGCCTCGACGACCCGCACGTCGACGCTGGGGTCGGCCCCGACCCCCGTCGGCGCGCCGCTCTCCGGCAGGTCCACCTCGAGGTCCTCGCCCCCGGCCACCCGGCGGCTGCGGGTCGACACCGGCGCGCCGGACAGTCGGACGCGGCCCGCCCGCACCAGCTCGGCCACCTCGGTCCTCGTCAGGCCGCCGAGGAGGGCCACCGCCCGGTCGACCCGCTCGCCGGCGAGCGCCGCCGGAATGGAGGCTTTCACGGTGCCCGTCTGCGGTAGCCGGCGAGGACGAGGAGGACCGCACCACACACGATGCAGGCGTCGGCCACATTGAACGTCGGCCAGTACCGCAGGTCGATGAAATCGATCACCGCCCCGCCGTTGGAGCGGACCAGGCGATCGACCAGGTTCCCGACGGCGCCACCGAGGATCAGACCCACCGCGATGGCCGCCGCCGCCGTCGAGGCCGACCGCCCCAGGACCACCACCACGGCGATCAGGGCGACGCCGACGATCACCAGCTCGGGCGTGAGGCCCCGCGCCAGGCTGAAGGCTGCTCCCGAGTTGAAGGTGAGCGCCAGTCGCAGCGGACCGACGAGGTGCAGTGGAGCGTCCCTCAGGTAGTGCACCGCCAGCGACTTGGTGAGCTGGTCCACGGCGACGACGAGTGCTGCCGTCCCCGCGATGATCAGCTGGAGGCGGGGGCGAGACCAGTCCCGGCTCAGCGCCGCGACAACCCCCCGCTCTTGCAGCTCACGCACATCCGGGCCTGAGGCAGTGCCTTCAGTCGGGCCCTCGGGATCGGTTGGCCGCAGCCCTCGCACAGCCCGTAGGTGCCAGCCTCGATCTTGGCCAGAGCATGGTCGATGTCCTCGACGGCCGCCCTCGCCTGCGCCGAGAGGGCCAGGTCCCGCTCGCGGTCGACGGTGACCGTCCCGCCCTCGCCAGACTCCTCGTCGAACTGCACGTCGCCGGGCTCCATGTCCTGAGCCAGGGAGTCGGCCTCGGCTTTGAGGTCCTCGGCCTGCCCGAGATAGGTCGCCCGCTCGGCGAGCAACAGCCCCTGCTGCTCCAGGAGGAACTTGTCCGTGACCTTCCGCTTGGTCTTCGGCGCTCTGGCCGCCACGCCACCCGACGTCGCCGGTGCCGCCCTCCGAGCGAGCGTCTTGGCCGTGCCTCCCCGATCGGGTCTCCGCGTGGGGCTCATCTTGGGCGCCGCCGTCCGGCTCGACCGGGGCTTGGCCGGCGCTCGGGCGCTGGCGCTGGTCTTCGACTGGACGCCGCTGCCCGCACGCCGCGCTGCGACCCGGGCACCGCCCCGCTTGGAGGTGGCCGACGTGCTGGCCGACGTCGCCCCGCGCCGCTGTCCCTTGCTCGAGGCGCTGGCGCCGCGTCCGCGGTTGGACCGGCTGCCCGCCGACTCCACCTTTCCTCCGGCCCGACCTCCCGAGCTGCCTCGTCCCTGGGGGGCCCGCACCGTCGACTGGCCCTTCCTGGTCGCCGGGCGGGCGGCGGTGGACCGGCTCGCCCGGGCAGCCGGAGTCGACGCCCGCGCTGATCCAGCGGTTCCCTTTCCGGTTCCCGCCTGCCGGGCCGGGGTTGATGAACGTGATGCTCTAGGCATGAAGCTCGGTCCTGAGAGTCGCCGAGGGCGTCGGATCGTACCCGACCAGGAAGGCGTCGGCAACGAGTCCCCCGGCGAAGCGCCGGTGAAGGCGATCGGCGTCAGTCCTGCCCCGTCAGCGGCCCGGAGCCGGGAACTCGCCGGGACCACACACCCGTCCCGCGTACTGTGGGTCCATGGCGTCCGAGCCCGACGAGGCACCGTATCCCCAGGTCGACCAGCAGCCCGACTTTCCCGCCCTGGAGGAGCAGATCCTGGAGTTCTGGCGGGCCGACGGGACGTTCCCGGCGTCGGTGGCGGCGAGGGAGGCGGGTCCCAACGAGTACGTCTTCTACGACGGCCCGCCGTTCGCCAACGGGCTCCCTCACTACGGCCATCTCCTGACCGGCTTCGTGAAGGATGCGGTGCCCCGGTACCGGACCATGCGGGGGCGACGGGTGGAGCGGCGCTTCGGCTGGGACTGCCACGGGCTCCCGGCGGAGATGGTCGCCGAGAAGGAGCTCGGCGTCTCGGGTCGAGCGGGCGTCACGGCCATGGGCATCGGGCAGTTCAACGAGCACTGCCGCTCCCTGGTCCTGCGGACGGCAGACGAGTGGGAGCGGTACGTCACCCGCCAGGCTCGCTGGGTCGACTTCGGCGACGACTACAAGACGATGGACCTCCCCTACATGGAGAGCGTCCTGTGGGCCTTCCGGCAGCTGTGGGACAAGGGCCTGATCTACGAGGGCTACCGCGTCCTGCCGTACTGCTGGGAGTGCGAGACGCCCCTGTCCAACTTCGAGACCCGCCAGGACGATGCCTATCGTCCCCGGGAGGACCCGGCGGTGACCGTCGCCTTCGAGCTCGACGGAGGCCCCGCCGCCGGTGCCGGCCCGGACGACCGGTCCCCCTCCGCCGGCGCCCTCGGACCCGGCCAGCCGCTCCGGGTCCTGGTGTGGACGACGACACCGTGGACCCTTCCGTCCAACCTCGCCCTCGTGGTCGGCCCCGATTTCGACTACGCCGTGTTCGAGCTCGACGGGGCCCGGTACGTGGTCGGCGCGGCGAGAGCCGAGGCATACGCCGGCGTGCTCGGCGATGCCGTTCAGGTCGGGACGGTCAAGGGGAGCGAGCTGGTGGGCCGGACCTACCGACCGCTGTTCGACTTCTTCGCCGACGCGCCGAACGCCTTCCGCGTCCTCGCAGGAGACTTCGTGTCCACCGACGAGGGCACCGGGATCGTCCACGTCGCTCCTGGTTTCGGTGAGGACGACCAGCGCGTGTCGGAGGCGAACGGCATCGCCGTGGTGAGCCCTGTCGACGACCGGGGCCGGTTCACCGCCGAGGTGCCGCCGTACGCGGGTCTCCAGGTGCTCGACGCCAACGAGGCGGTGATCGACGATCTCGCCGCCTCGGGAGCGCTGCTGGCACGTGAGAACTACGTGCACAGCTATCCGCATTGCTGGCGAACCGACACACCGCTGATCTACCGCGCCGTGAGCTCGTGGTTCGTGCGGGTGACCGCCTTCCGGGACCGGATGGTCGAGCTCAACAAGCAGATCCGATGGACTCCCGCTCACGTCCGTGACGGCGCCTTCGGCAAATGGCTGGAAGGCGCCCGGGACTGGTCCATCAGCCGCAACCGCTTCTGGGGCGCACCCATCCCGGTGTGGAAGAGCGATGATCCCCGGTACCCCAGGGTCGACGTCTATGGCAGTCTCGACGAGATCGAGCGCGACTTCGGCGTGCGGCCGAGCGACCTCCACCGTCCGGCCGTCGACGAGCTCACCCGACCCAATCCCGACGACCCCACGGGCGCGTCGGTCATGCGCCGGGTCGACGACGTGCTCGACTGCTGGTTCGAGTCGGGGTCGATGCCCTACGCCCAGCTGCACTATCCGATGGAGAACCGGGAGCGCTTCGAGTCGCACTTTCCGGCCGACTTCATCGTCGAGTACGTGAGCCAGACCAGGGGCTGGTTCTACACCCTCCATGTGCTGTCGACGGCGCTGTTCGACTGCCCGCCGTTCAAGAGCTGTATCGCCCACGGGGTGGTGCTGGGCCACGACGGCCGCAAGATGTCCAAGCGCCTGAGCAACTACCCGGAGGCGAACGAGGTCTTCACCACCTACGGGGCCGACGCCATGCGCTGGTTCCTGTTGTCCTCGGCTGTGCTGCGCGGCCAGGACCAGATGGTCGACCACAAGGGCTTCTCGGACGCCGTCCGCCAGATCCTCAACCCCATCTGGAACGCGTGGTACTTCCTCACCCTGTACGCCAACACCGACCGGATACGGGGCCACTGGCGTACCGACGCCACCGGGGTGCTCGATCGCTACGCCCTGGCCAAGACGGCCGCCCTGGTCGACGACGTCACGACCCGAATGGAGGCAGACGATCTGCCGGGTGCCTGCGCGGCCGTCGCCGGCTTCCTCGACGCCTTCACCAACTGGTACATCCGTCGCAGCCGCGACCGGTTCTGGAAGCCGGTGGGCGACGACCCCGACACCGACCGCGACAAGCGCGACGCCTACGACACCCTCGCCACCGTGCTTCAGGTCCTCTGCCAGGTGGCCGCGCCCCTGCTCCCCCTGGTCACCGAGGCCGTCTACCGGGGCCTGACGGGCGAACGCAGCGTCCACCTCACCGATTGGCCCGCCGGCGACGCACTGCCCGCCGATCCTGCGCTCGTCGCCGACATGGACCTCGTGCGTGAGGTGGCCTCGGCGGCCCACTCGGTGCGCAAGGCCAACGACCGTCGCGCCCGGCTGCCGCTCGCTTCCCTCACCGTGGCCGCCCGCGACGCCCGCCGGCTCGAGCCGTTCGTCGCCCTGATCGCCGACGAGGTCAACGTGCAGCGGGTCCATCTGTCCGATGCCGTCGACGATGCCGGGGAGATGACCCTCTCTGTCGACCCGTCGGTCGTCGGACCGCGCCTCGGCGCCGACACCCAGACCGTGCTGGCCGCGGCGCGCAAAGGTAACTGGTCGAGGGTCTCGGCCGACGAGGTCGAGGTCGGGGGCACCGTGCTCCATCCCGGTGAGTTCAGCCTCCGGCTCAAGCCGCGCGACGAGGTCGCCAGCCGGAGCCTGCCCGGCAACGACGGCGTGGTCACGCTCGACCTCGAGGTGACTCCGGCCCTGGCCCGGCTCGGTCTGGCGAGGGACCTGATCCGGACCGTCCAGATGGCCCGCCGGGACGCCGGCCTCCATGTCGCCGACCACATCCGGCTGGTGCTCGACCTCGACGGGGAGGCGGCGGCGGCGGTCGAATCGCACCGCCGCTACCTCATGGAACAGACGCTCACCGACGAGTTGGACGTGGAGGTCGTGGCCGACTCGACCGGCGACTCGGGAACAGACCGCTCAGGCCTCGACTATCACGCCCGCCACCAGGTCGGCCGGGGCCGCTCCGTCGGGGTCGGCCTGAGCCGCATCGCCTGAGCTCCCCGCGCTGGATCAGGCCGGATCAGGCCAGCGGGACGACTCCCAGCGCTCGTCGGGTCAGCGTCCCTGGCGGGCGGGAGCCCGGGTCGTGCCCGTCCCGATCAAAGCGTCGATGCGGTTGAGCAGGGTCGCCCGCCGCTCGCCCTGGAGCTCCTGCTGGCGCACCAGCTCGAGCTCCGCCGGCTCCAGCTGGGGCAGCAGCGGAAGGATCTCGGTCAGGCGGAGATCGTCGTAGTCGGCGATCGGAAAGTCGACGTGGCGATCATCGCGACCGGCCTCGTCGTACTCCTCGTCGGTCCCGCCGTAGCCGTCGTCGTAGCCCGTGGGCTCCTCGTCGTAGCCGTCGTCGACGGAAGGCTCGACCGCGGGGCGCTCGCGGGTCCCGTTCGGGACCGGCGCTGCCGGCCGACGACCGGCCGGTGGCGGCGGGGCTCCGACGGCACCCGTCAGCTCGTCCAGCTTGCGGAGGACCGGTCCCCGGTTGCGGCCGGACACCTCGCGCTGGCGGACCACCTCGATCTCGTCCGGCTCGAGCTCCTCGAGCAGCGGCAGCACCTCGGCCACCCGAAGCTCGTCGTAGTCGGCGATGGGGAACTCCAGGTCGTCGTACTCCTCGAGGTGCGCGCCGGCGTCGTCACCGGAGCCCTCGTACCGGTCGTCGCCGTACCGGTCGTCGCCCCAGCGGTCGACAGGTGCGGGGGCGGTCGGAGGACGGACGTCAGCCGCCGGGGCCGGTGGACGCTCGTACGGTGATGGGGCGCGGGTGGTGGGCGCCGACACCGGAGGTGGCGAGGTCGGCTCCCAGATCTCGTCGTCAGCCTCGTCGACCTCGTCGAGGTCGTCGGCATCGTCGGCTTCCTCCAGCGGTGGCTCGTCGAACACCCGGAACCTCGGCGGAGCCCCTGCCCTGGTCTCGGTGGACGCCCTGGGGATCGCTGCCGTCTCGGGCTCGAAGGAGTCGCCGTGGTCAAGGTCGAGGACGCCGGTATCGCTGTGGGCGAGCGGTGGAGGCGCCTGGGCGGCGCGGCCGGCGGCCGACCGGGCCGAGCGGGCCCGTCCGAGGCGGGTGAAGAGCAGCACGAGCGCGAAGGACAGTGCGCTGGCAGCGATTGAGATGTAGTCGAGGGCCAACGAGCTGTTCAGGAAGCCGATCACCAGGGTGACCAGGCCGATCAGCAGGAGGCCGACGGTCAGAAGTAGCAACACCGAGCCACCATCCCAGGGAGCCTTCGTGGGGGGGAGCCGAGGCGCAGCGCCCGGCCACGCCGATTGTTCTATGGCACGTATCGTATTCTAGAGCCAGACGGTCTAGACCTGCCCACGACCACCTTGTGGGCCCTGACCTCTGATCACGCGGGTGGGCGTGTGCTGCCCCGCGGCACCCTGCACCCTGATGATCCGGGTGGGATTGTCCTCGGAGGCGCCCTCCCACTGCTCGGCGTCGAACACCCCGCTTCCCGCCCCTGACGGCCGTTCCTGGGCCCCGGCACCACCCGGATGGGAGCCGGTCGGAGCGCCGCCGATCCCCACCACGACGGGCGGGCGATCATCCTCGGCGGGGCCCTCTGCAGCGATGCCGGGGTCGGGCTCGCCACCTCCGTCACCGTCGAAGCCATCCTCGGACGGCTCCCTCGACGGCGGCGGAGCGGGGACGTCGACCTCGCTCAACGGGGGCGGCGGCGCCATGGCCGAGAGGTTCTGATCCACCCAGGAGGCGGCGTTGGCCAGGGCGGCCCGCATCCGACCCCGCTCCTCCTCGAGGTGGCGCTCGAGGAGGAGGATGTCCTTGTGCAGCTGCTGACGGGCGTTCTCGAGCCGGATCAGCTCCTCACGCAGGTCGCGCTCGGCCTCCTCGGTCGTGCGCCGAGCCCGCTCCTCCGCCTCGACGACCATGGCCCGAGCCTCGGTCTGCGCGTTCACGAGCGTCTCGCGAGCCTGCTGCTGCGACTCCTTGACGGCCATGTCCGCCGTCCGTTGGGCCAGGACGAGCGTGCGCCGGAGCGCGTCGTCATCGTCCGGAAGGTCCGAGACCCGCTGCTCGGCACGCATCGCCCGCTCCATGGCCTGCCGCAGACGATCGTGCAGCAGCTCCACTCCGGCGGCCGCCCGCTCGAGGAACTCGTCGACATCGTCCTGGTTGTAGCCCCGCAACTTCTCCCGGAACTCAACCTCTCGAAGCGTTCTCGCTGAGACCTCTATATCCATGGGAAATCATGGTACCGACGCCTTTTGACCAGGGCGCGGATGGTCGGCGGATGCTCAGGCGACCAGTGCCCGGGCGATGATCTGGATGCCGATCAGCACGATGATCGGCGACAGATCGAGACCCATCCCGCCCATGCGCATCGGGGGGAGAACCCGACGGATCGGCCCCAGCACCGGCTCGGTGAGGGCATACAGCACCCGGGCCACCGACGCCAGAGGTGTACCGGGTGTGATCGGGAACCAGCTGAGGATCACCCGGGCGAAGATGACGATGACGTACGCCTGGAGGATCCAGGCGATGATGCTGCGAATGCTCACGGGTCAGGAGCGAAACAGTCCGCGCTCCTGCAGGCGCTGTCGCTCCTCCGGTGACACCTCGACATCAGACGGGGTGAGCAGGAAGACCTGGTCGGCCACCTTCTCCATCGACCCGCTGAGCGCGTAGGCGAGCCCGCTGCAGAAATCGATCATGCGTCGAGCCAGGTCCCGATCGACGACCTGAAGGTTGACGATCACAGGTTGGTCGTCCTTCAACCGATCGCCGATCTCCTGGGCGTCGGCGAACCGGGCGGGAGCGACCACGTGCACACGAGGCGCCTTGTCGGGCGCGATCGGTCGCACGATCGTCGGCCGGTCCTCGGCCGGACGAGCCGGTGGCACCTCCTCACGGGTCAGCGTCCGGATCGTGCCGGGAGTCGGCTCCTCGGGCTCGGCTTGCGAGTACACACGCGACTGACGACGGGCGGGAGCCGGTGCCCTGGGCTCCTCGTAGTGCTCGTAGTCTTCGTACTCGTCGTCGGCCAACCCGAGATAGATCATCGTTCGTCGAACAAACGAAGCCATCAACGCCTCCTTCCGGCTCCTTCCAGCCTATTCTCGCAGCCCCGAACGCGATGGGCGGGGACCGAAGAGCGCCCGCCCCACCCGGATCATGGTGGCGCCTTCCTCGACGGCGACCTCCAAGTCCTCGGTCATTCCCATCGAGAGCTCGGCCAGCTCCAGCTGACGGGCCAGGTCGGCGAGCAAGCGAAACTGGCCCCGGGCCGCGTCCGCCGACCCTCGAGCGGCGAGGCCCATCAGCCCTCGCACGTCCAAGCCGATGTCGCGCAGCTCGGTGACGAGCGCGCTCAGCCCGGCCGGCGCCACCCCGTTCTTCGCCGCCTCGCCACTCACGTTCACCTGGACCAACACCGCCGCTCCGGGAGACCAGCGGGCGATCGCCGCGCCTTCGTTGGCGCGCGCCACGCCGTGCCAGAGGTGAACGCGCTGCGCCACGGAGCGCACCTTGTTGCGCTGGATGGCTCCGATGAAGTGCCAGCGGGGGGCGAGACCCTCCGCGGCCGCCGCCGCCGCCTTGGCCTCGAGCTCGGCGGCGTAGTTCTCTCCGAGGTCGACCAGGCCGGCCGCCACCGCCGCCCGCACGGCCTCGGGGCCGAACGCCTTCGTCACCCCCACGATCGTCACGGCGGTCGGATCTCCGCCGGCCTGGGCGATGCGGCCGCGAAGCCCCTCCAGGCGCTCCTTCACGTCCGCGGCCCCGACGGTCGCGCCGCCGCCGTCGCTCACCGCTAGGCCGGCCATACCACGAGCGCCATGCGCTGTCGCTCCCCTCGGGCCCGGTAGGAGAAGTGGACGGGGGAGCACGCCGTGCAGACGTCCTCGTCGGCGACCAGGTCGACGCCGGCCGCCCGCAGCGAGGCCCGGACCGCTTCGGGAAGGTCGAGCGCGGGACGACCCGTGGCCGTACTGGCGCGCACCTCGGGGCCGAGACGGGCCGCCACCGGCTCGAGGTCGCCGGGCGAGAACTCGTAGCACTCGGCGTGGATGCAAGGCCCCAGGGCGGCCTCGATGCGGCTGGCGCCGAGGGTCTGCATGGTCTCGACCGCGCTGCCCACGACGCCCGACATCAGTCCCCGCCAGCCGGCGTGCACGGCGCCGATGATGCCCTCGGGGCTGGCCAACGCGATCGGGGCGCAGTCGGCGGTGAACACGGCCAAACAGACGCCGGGGTGATCGCTCACGAGCGCATCGGCTTCGCCACGTCCCCCCTGATCGGGACGGCGCACCACGACGACTCCCGCACCGTGCACCTGGGTGACCCAGCTCCACGGCCGGTCGACCAGCGCCCGGCGCCGACGCTCCAGCTCACCGTTGGCCGGCCCGTCGCCCGTCGCGATCGGTCCGAGATCGCCCTCGGGCCGCCCCGTCCATCGAGCCATGACCGGGGAGGCGGCGAACCTCACCGCCTCACTTGAGGAAGGACGGGACGTCGAAGTCGTCGTCCCCCAGTCGCAGGGCCTCGTCGGACTCGCCGAGCTCGCCGACCGCCAGCCCGTCCTCGCTGCGGTCGAGCCCGAGGCCGCGAGCCGACTCCTCCCGTACTGGCGCTCCCTCGTCCCATCGCTCGAAGCCGGCCGCGATCACAGTCACCCTCACCTCGTCGGCCATGGCGTCGTCGACGACGCTGCCGAAGATGATGTTGGCGTCGGGGTGGGCGACACCGTGGATGATCTCGGCAGCCTCGTTCACCTCGAAGAGCCCGAGGTCGCTGCCGCCGGCGATCTGGAGCAGAATGCCGCGGGCGCCCTCGATCGAAGCCTCCAGGAGCGGACTGGTGATGGCCCCACGGGCGGCGTTGACGGCGCGCCCGTCTCCTGCGGCATTGCCGATGCCCATGATCGCCGTCCCCGCGTTGCGCATGATCATCTTCACGTCGGCGAAGTCGGTGTTGATCAACCCCGGGGTCGTGATCAGGTCGGTGATCCCCTGCACTCCCTGGAGCAGCACCTCGTCGGCCATCTTGAAGGCGTTGACCATCGAGGTCTTGTCGTTGGAGACCGTGAGGAGGCGATCGTTGGGGATGATGATCAGGGTGTCGACCTTCTCCTTCAGCCGCTGGATGCCCTGCTCCGCCTGCACCGCCCGCCGGCGCCCCTCGAACGAGAACGGTCGCGTGACGACGCCGATCGTCAGCGCCCCGACACCCTTGGCGATCTCCGCCACGACGGGCGCGCCACCCGTACCGGTGCCCCCACCCTTGCCAGCGGTGATGAACACCATGTCGGCGCCCTTGAGCACCTCCTCGATCTCCTCGGCGTGCTCCTCGGCCGCCTCGTGTCCGATCTCGGGATCGCTGCCGGCGCCCAGGCCCCTGGTGAGCTGGCGTCCGATGTCCAGCTTGACGTCTGCATCGCTCATCAGGAGCGCCTGGGCGTCAGTGTTCACGGCGATGAACTCGACGCCCTTCAGACCGGCGTCGATCATTCGGTTGACCGCGTTCACGCCGCCTCCGCCGATGCCGACCACCTTGATCACGGCAATGTAGTTCTGCGCTGGGCCCGCCATAGGCTGTTCGCCTCCCGTCAGTGTGCACTGCGCGGCATGCGCCGTGTCGTCGCTGTTCACTTTCCAGCCTCCCCCGACGGGGATGGAGCTGGGGTCGACTGACGCCTCACCCGTGCACAGCACGCTTGCTCCCAAGAGCTCAAGCGCATGTTCCCGACCGTGCGATTGCCGCCCGCCTCGACCTCATCCTCTACCTCGACGGCAGCTCGAGAGTCCCGTATGGCACTCCGAGCCAGCGCAGACGATACGGCCGCTGTCAGGGCGCGGTCAAGACATCTTTCAGTAATCGTCATCCCCGACCGGGCAGCGGTCCGTGAGGGTGAGGATGAGGCGGGGGGCGTGACGGTCGAGACTAGTCGCTGCCATCGATCGCCGTCATCCACGCGTGAGAGCCGGCGCGTCGGGTACACGCACGTCGATGGATCGCAAGCTCGCCGCGCTCACCTGGGACAACACGGTCTGCGCCGCCGCCAGCTTCTGCGGTAGCTGCTCGGCATCGCCCAGTTGGACGACCACGCCGGGCGTGAGCGTGAGGGCGACTTGTCCGTCGGCAAGCACGTCGACCGAGCTGACCTGGCCGAGCAGCGGCCGCTGGAGCGCGGTCAAGACGCGCAGGGCTGGGACCGACGGCGCCGGCAGGGTGGTGCCCAGTGTGGGGAGCTGCGTCAGGCCGTGCAGCGTCGGCAGCGGGGCTCCCAACCTGGGGGGAGGAGTCGGCGCGCCAGCCGCGCGGGCGAGGACCCGACCGGCGGCATCGGCGACCGCCCAGTCGCCATCCGGGGTGGTCACCAGCGCGGCAGGGACTCGCTCCTGCAGCCGGATCCCGACCGTGGACGGCCAGTTGCGGGCGACCGTCGCCCGCGCCACCCAGGGCAGGGCGTCCAACCGACGCTCGAGCCCGCCGCTGTCGACGTCGATCATCAGCGGGTGGCGATCGAGCCCG
>JBPYEZ010000018.1:0-5639 GCA_051984395.1 Acidimicrobiales bacterium
GGCCGCGCCCGTCACGTGCTCAACAGCTTCGCCGTGGCGTGGGCGACCCGACGGTCCGAGATGGTCGGCGGACCGGGCGAGTCCCACGCCCAGGAGCGGTTCAAGCAGAGCCTCGAGGTGCCGTTCGGCTGGTTTCCCCAGCCCGTCTACTTCGCCACCATCGCCCAGCGGCACATGCACGAGTTCGGCACGACCCAGGAGCAGCTGGGCGCGGTGGCCGTGGCCTGCCGACGCCACGCCAACCTCACGCCGGGCGCGGTCATGCACGGACGTCCGCTCACACTGGAGGCGTACCTGGCGTCATCGACGATCGTGGACCCGTTCCGCAAGGAGGACTGCTGTCTCATCTCCGACGGCGGTGGCGCCTACATCATGTCGGCATCCGATCGTGCCCGAGACCTGCGCCAGCCGTTGGTCGAGGTGGCGGGCGTCGGACTGGGCAACTCGGGGACCGGCGTGCACTGGGCTCAGCAGCGGGCGTTCACGTCGACCCCGCAGGTGTTCGCCGCCCCCGGGGCGTTCGCCATGGCGGGGGTGGGTGCCGCAGACGTGGACGTGCTCACCCTCTACGACCCGTTCACCATCCACGCCATCATGCAGATCGAGGACATGGGTTTCTGCGCCAAGGGCGAGGGAGGGCCCTTCGTGGAGGGCGGGGCTCTCGACCACGACGGCGGCGTGCTCCCCTACAACACCCACGGCGGCCTGCTGTCGCACGCCTACGTGCTCGGCATCGCCCACGTCGTGGAGGTCGTCCGCCAGCTCCGGGGCCAGGCCGCAGCCCAGGTGCCGGACGCCCGCGTGGGGGTCTACGGCGGCTACACCGGTCCCCAGGCGTCCACGCTCGTGCTGCGGCGGGTGTGACCCTCCGATGCGCCCGGACTTCCCCCTCCCCGACACCGACTGGGAGCCGACGCGGGAGTTCTGGGCGGCCGCCGCTCGCGGGCAGCTCGCCGTTCCCCGCTGCGACTCCTGCGGCACCTATGCCTGGTACCCGCGAGAGACGTGTGAGGCGTGCGGCCACTCGTCGTTCACGTGGACGACGATGAGCGGCAGCGGCCGGCTGTTCGCCTGGACGGTCGTGCGCCACGCCTTCCTTCCCCAGTTCTCGGACGAGGTGCCGTACGTGCCGGCGCTGGTGTCCCTCGACGAGGACCCCATGGTTCGCATCGTCACCCGGATCGTCGACTGTGAGCCCGGGCGCCTGGCCGTCGACCTACCCGTGCAGGCCGTGTTCCGGCCGCTCTCGTTCCCGGGCATCGAACGAACCGTCACGGCGCCGTTCTTCGCCCCGGCGGAGCGCTAGTCGTGATGATGGTCGTCGTGGCCCTCACGGGGCCCGGTTGCGCCCTCTCAACACCCGGGCTGGCCGGGGTGCCCACAGCACTGTGAGCGCGTGCGCAACTTGGTCATGTTGTTGGTCAACGCCATCCGCAGCTTGGTCCCGACGGGAGCGTCGTACTCGGTGAAGTTCCGGAGAGCGGTGCGCAGGCTGGACATGCCGGTGACGCTAGCCGGGAACAGATGTGACGTCCTCGGACGTTGGTGGTGACCGAAATGTCCATCCCTGCCGCCCGTCAGCTGTTCTCCTTCCCCAACCCCGTGAACGAGGTGTCTGCTCGGCTCGTGGCCGGTGGGGTGATCGTCATGACCGTCGTCGCCATCGCGGCCGACCAGCCCTGGGTCCTCGCCGTCATCGCCTACGGGTTCGTGGCCAGGGTCCTCACCGGCCCGACCCTCAGCCCCCTCGGCCAGCTGGTGACGCGGGTGGTCACGCCTCGCCTGCACGTCGCGCCCCGTCCGGTACCCGGGCCGCCCAAGCGCTTCGCCCAGGCCATCGGCGTCGCCTTCAGCGTCACCGCCGCCGTGCTCGCCCTCGCCTTCGGACTGCGGGGGGCCGCCTATGCCGTCATGGGCGGGCTGCTGGTGGCCGCCAGCCTCGAGGCATTCCTCGGGTACTGCATGGGCTGCAAGATCTTCGCCCTGCTGATGCGGGCCGGCGTCATACCCGAGAGCGTGTGCCAGGAGTGCAACGACATCTGGAGCCGGACCCCCGCAGGGCGTCACGCCGCCTGAGCGGCCTTTCGCAGCTCTGCCAGCGAGTCGTGGAGGTGGTCGGCCAGGTCCCAGAGGTCCGGCATGGTCTGCCGACAGGCGACCAGGCCGAAGCCCAGGCGGTCGACGTAGCTCCACACGGTGATGTTCAGACCGATCCCCTCCAGGATGGGACCCATCGAGTAGAGGTCGACCAGGCGCCCGCCGGCGATGTGCAGGGGCTGGCGAGGACCGGGCACGTTGGAGATCACCAGGTTGATGGGTGGGCGGTGGCGATCCGCCAGCTTGAGCCGTGAGTACAGTCGCATCCAGGCCGAGAACAGGCGCGGCGGAGTGACCTCGCTCCAGTCGACGAGCAGCTCGGCCCCCAGGGCGTCCTGGACCTCCTTCGCCGCCTTGGTGACGTCGTGGATGGCGTGGAGGCGCTCGACCGGGTCGGCGATGTCGGTCCGCAGCGAGGTGAACAGGTTGGAGACGCGATTGCCGGCCAGGCGCGGCCCGGAGGGCTGATCGGCCGACCCGGTCGACACCGGCACCCCGGCCACCAGCGGGCGCTCGGGCAGCTCGCCCCGCTCGAGCAGGTAGCGCCGCAGGGCGGACGCGCACAGGGCCAACACGACGTCGTTGACCGTCACCTCGAAGGCGCGGCGGACCGCCTTGACCTCCTCGAGCGGGAGCGACGCCATGGCGAACCACCGGTTCGGGGTCAGGGCCCGGTTGAACGACGTGCGCGGGGTGCTGAAGGGAAGCGGCGGCGAGAGGGCGCCCGATCGCCGCCGCCGGCGCACGGCGGCGAGCCCTGCGGCCGTCCTCCGCACGAGGCCCGGGAGGCCGGCGAGGTTGCGGAGCAGGTCGCGGAGGCCGTCGACGAGGCGATGGGCGCCCGTCGGGATCGACTCTGGGCGCCATGGCGGCGGTGGCGGAGCGAAAGGTGCCGCCTCGGCCTCGGCCTCGGCCTCGGTCTCGGGGTCGGCCTCGGCGTCGAGCACGTTGGCGAGCATGGCCGCGGCGGCGACGCCGTCCGCGGCGGCGTGATGGATCTTGGCCACGAAGCCGATGCGGCCGTGCTCGATGCCCTCCACGACCCACAGCTCCCAGAGCGGATGGCGCCGGTCGAGCTGGCCGCTGGCGATGTCGGAGATCAGCTCGCCGAGCTGGCGCGGCCCGCCGGGAGCGGCGATCTCGGCCCGGTGCAGGTGGTGGGCCAGGTCGAACTCGGGGTCCTCGATCCACAGCGGGTGGTGAAGGCCTCCTGGGACCTCGACCAGCCGACGGCGAAAAGGCGGGAGCAGGTGGAGTCGCTCCCCGAGCACCTCGCCGACACGATCGAACGAGTAGCCGCCGGGGACGGTCGTGGCGTCGACGATCGAGATCTTCAAGGTGTGCATGTGCAGCGTCGGCGTCTCCATGTACAAGAACCCGGCGTCGATGCCGGTGAGCCGCTCCACGACGGCTCAAGCCGTGGCCGAGGTCGGGGACAGCTCCGCCAGTCCCGAGCGGGCGAGGGCCCCGTCGACGAAGTCGCCGAGCGCGCGCGTCCAGAAGAACCCGACGTGGTTGCCGGGGTACCAGTGGATCGTGGGACGGTCCCAGTGGATCCAAAGCCGCTGGGCCTGTCCGGGGGTGGCGAGCCGGTCCGCCAGCCCGGCGTAGATGAACCGGTGCTCGTGGGCAACCCGCGGCTCGACGGCCAGGGGCGAGATCGCCCGGTGGATCCGGTTCGCCTCCTCGCCCGACAGATGGTGCTCGGCGGCCCGACGCCGGACGTGCGGCGGAGAGTGGTGGAAGTAGAGGTGCGGCAGGTCGGCCGCCGGTATGCCGGCGATGGCACAGTCGAGGCCGTCCTCCAATCCGGTCAGCAAGGCGGCCATGTAGCCCCCAAGGGAGATGCCGTAGAGGCCGATCGCCGGCGCCCCCTGACTCCTGACCCAGCTCAGCAGCCGGCGGACGTCCCAGACCGCCTGGGCGATCCCGTGGATGCTGTTGAGCACGTCGAACGACAGCAGGCTGTCGGATCCCAGGCGACTGAGCTTGCGGGGGCCGTGGCACGGCATCACCGGCAGGAGCAGGTTGAGCTGGAGCTGGCGATGCAGTCGTAGGGCCCGAAAGGCGGGGAGGTCGAGCATGGCGCTTCCGGTGCCGAAGCCGTGCAGGCACACCAGCCAGGGGCGGGGAGGGCCGGGATGGCGCAGGACCCAGGCGTGGGCCGTCCGGTTGGGCGTCGCCGCCAGCCACCGCTCGGTGCCGGGCTCGCCAGGGTGCGGCGCATAGCCGCTCTCGAACGACAGGTGCTCGTACGGGATCCCCCGAGTCCATGCCAGGTCGAACGGCCGGCAGGCCTCGATGGCGGGTGTCGCCAGCGCCGGAGGGTCGGGATGGTACGAGCGCGGCTCGGCCACCCAGCCCCGGCGCTCGAAGAGCTCGGCCGCCTCGAGGACCTCCCGGCCGACGCGCTCGTAGTCGGCGCGGTGCGGATAGCGCTTCGGGCTCTTCATCATGGCGAGGAGGAGCTCGTCCATCGCCACCTGGGCCGCCAGCCCCGCGCTCGGCGGAGGCGAAGGCGGATGGGAGTCGAGCGGCGCCTGCCGGCTGCGGGCCCACGAGCGAGCCACGAAGGCGGCGGTGCGCGGCGCCGTCATGGCGATGCGCACCGGTGGGTCGGCGGCTCTGCGAATCCGCCGGTAGACCTCCAACGGCAGCGGCCTGCCAGCTGAGGCGGCCTGCGGCCCCGGCTCGCCCTCACCGTCACGAACTAACATGCGCCTGATGGTACGTCAGGACTCTGGGGATCCGACACGACCGTCTCGTACGTTCAATCTCGGCGATCTGTTCGAGCTGGTGGCTGACGCCATCCCCGAGCACGAGGCGATGGTGGCCGGTGGTCGTCGGCTGACGTACCGCCAGCTCGACGAGCGGGCCAACCGGCTGGCCCACGCCCTGGTGGCGAATGGCATCAAGGCCGGCGACCACGTGGGACTCCAGCTGCTCAACGGCACCGAGTACGTCGAGGCCATGCTGGGCGCCTTCAAGATCAGGGCCGTCCCCATCAACGTCAACTACCGTTACGTCGACGCCGAGCTGACCTATCTCTTCGACGACGCCGACCTCGTCGCCGTCGTGCTCCACCGCCAGTTCGCCCCCCGCGTCGGCGCCGTGGCCTCCAGCCTTCCCCTGCTGCAGACCCTGGTCGTCGTCGAGGACGGTACCGACGCCCCCGCCCCTCCCGGCGCCGTCCGCTACGAGGACTCGCTGGCGGGCGCGTCACCAGATCGGGACTTCGGGCCGCGCTCGAGCGACGACATCTACTGCGTCTACACGGGCGGCACCACCGGGATGCCCAAGGGCGTCGTCTGGCGCCACGAGGACATCTTCTTCGCCGCCATGGGCGGCGGTGACCCGCTCCAATCGGGCAACTTCATCACCCGGCCCGAGGAGCTGGTGGACCATCTGCTCGACCCCGGGATGGTCACCCTGGCCACCCCTCCACTCATGCACGTCAGCGCCCACTGGTTGGCGTTCACGTCGCTCTTCAGCGGCGGCCGCCTTGTGGTGACCCCCCAAGGGCGATTCGATCCCGAGACGAT
>JBPYEZ010000019.1:0-10172 GCA_051984395.1 Acidimicrobiales bacterium
GGCGTCGGGATAGTCGATCGTGACCAGCATGTCGTAGGCGTCCTCCATCGCCCCGAGGAGATCCTCGGCCCGATCGAGCTCGCCCCGCCGGAGTCGGTCCAGCAGGTGCCGGCGCAGCTCCGACGCCGCCTCCGCCAGGCCGTTGAGCCACGCCGGCGTCCCGACCGCGAGCTCGTCCCCGTCGGGAAGCGACGACCCCTCCACGAGGGCGAAGGTCAACCGGGCTTCGGCGTACTCCTTCTCGGCGTCGTGGAGGAACCCGGCACCGGCCACCGTCGGGTGCGGGTGCAGTGCCTCCTGGGCCTCGCGCAGGCTCGCCCGAGCCTCCTCGACCAGGCGGGCGTACTCCTCGGGTTCGAGGCGGTGGATGGCCCTGATTGACCGCCCGCAGGCCCGGATGGTCCGCCTGCAGGCGGCCAGGCCGTCTTCGCGAGCACGGTGCGTGCCCTCCAACCGGGCCCGCACCGCCTCCCCCAGCGCCAACAGCTCCTCGCCGCGCCCAGGCTCGGGCACCTGCTACGCCAACGTCAGTTCGCTGACCGCCGGAGCACGAGCGCAGGCTCGGGCTGCCGGTGCGGGTCGAGAAAGGCGACCTTGGTCGACCGCTCGAGCGCGGCGTTGCGCAGGTGCACCAGCGCCGCCAGGTAGGTGACCGTCACGCCCGCCAGCGCGGCGCTCAGCCCCCAGACCACCCTGAGGCTCGGGACCGCGCCGATCAGGAACGTCAGGGTGATCCCGGTCAGCAGCGTCTTCAGTACTTCGCGGCGTCGCCTGAGCGTGTGCTGGCGTGTGGTCCAGGCCACCGGCTGGTGGGAGGGCGCGACCGGCGCACGGTCCGACACCATCGCCTTGGCCGGCAGGTCCCGCCCCGACGGCGCCACCGGCCGGCGCGGCACCGCGGCCGCCTCGCTGGAATAGGCCATGCCGAGGCTGGCCCGCCGGGTTCGCGCCAGGACCCAGAGCTGCCGACGGAAGTCCCCAACAGAGTCCGTCGAGCGGACGGCCTCTCGGGTGCGCAGGACGCTCGGGAGGAGGACCGCCACCCACATCGACGCCAGGATCAGGAGGACAATGATCGTCACTGTGCCTCGACCTACCTTCCTCTCTTCCTGGCGACCCTAATCCAGGGCTCGCGCCGAACGGTGGATGGTAGGACGGCCCAGCAAAACCTCCGCCGATGCTCACTGAACCGAGCGCGCCCCCCTCGTCGAGGCGATTTTTACTACCCAATGAACCGCCACGCCAGGGGTTCTTTTGGGCGCGTCGTATCGCGCCTGTACATCGGTAGTTTTCCCGGTGTTCAAATCCTGACGGCCGCCCCCTCAGGCCGGCCAGGCGACCTCAGGCGTCGAGCGACGCCTGCGCCACCCCGTCGGTCCGCCGCCAGGTGCCCGAGCGACCGCCGCTCTTCTCCCACAGGGCGAGGTCCCCGACGGTCATCGAGCGGTCGCTGGACTTGCACATGTCATAGATCGTCAGGGCGGCGACGGCGCAGGCCGTGAGGGCCTCCATCTCCACGCCGGTACGGTCCACCGTCTCCACCTGGGTCTCCACACCAACGTGGTCGTCGCCGATGGTGAAGTTCACGTACACCGAGCCGACCAGGAGCGGGTGGCACAGGGGGATGAGATCGGCGGTCCGCTTGGCCGCCTGGATCCCGGCGATGCGGGCGGCACCGAGGACGTCGCCCTTGGTCATGGCGTTGCTGGCCACCCTCGACGTCGTATCCGGCTGCATGGTCACCTTGCAGCGGGCCAGGGCCCGGCGGTGGCTGGGCTCCTTGGGCGTGACGTCGACCATGCGGGCCCTGCCTAGCGGATCGACGTGGGTGAGACCGCGGTCCGTCATGCCCGGAGTCTAGATTCATCCGGCGCTCCTGGTCTCCTGAGCAGTCAGTTCGAGCGCTGACGGGGTCTAGCCGCCGATCTGGCTCATGCTCCTGGGGGGGCGCACGAAGCTTGCCCGACCGATGTGGTGGCCGGCCCATTTGGTGCCCACGGCGGCCTCGATGGCCGCGGCCAGGTCGTCGTCGGTGCCCCCGCTTCGCACGACTGCCCGCAGGTCGTGCTCGTCCAGCGCGAAGAGACAGGTTCGGAACCGTCCCTCGGCTGTGATCCTGACCCGGTCACAATCTCCGCAGAACGGTCGCGTCACCGACGGGATGACCCCGATCTCCCCGCCCCCGTCCGCATACCGGTACCGGGTCGCCGGCTCGGGGCCGTGCGCCACGGGCTCCAGGGGATAGACAGCGTCGATGGCGGCCAGGGTCTCCTCGGCCGGCACCACCTGGTCCATCGTCCACCCACCGTCGGCGTCCAGGGGCATGAACTCGATGAAACGGGGCTGCACCCCACGTTCCCGGCCGAAAGTGGCGAAGTCGACCGCCTCGTCGTCGTTCACCCCCCGCATCATGACCACGTTGACCTTGACCGGCGTGAACCCGGCTGCGATGGCGGCGTCGATCCCGTCCAGCACACGAGCCAGCTGGTCGCGCCGGGCCATCTCGGCGAATCGCTCCGGCCGGAGCGAGTCGCAGGACACGTTGAGCCGGTTCAGCCCCGCCCGCCGCAGCTCCCCCGCCAACAGGCGGAGCGTGGCCCCGTTGGTCGTCATCGCCAGGTCGACGCCCCTCCTGGTGCCCGGTACCCGCAGCCCAGCGAGCATCTCCACCAGCGCCGGCAGCTGGGCCCGCACCGTCGGCTCGCCTCCCGTCAGCCGGATCCCGTCGAAACCGAAGCGCTCCACGCACACGCTGGCCACCCGCTCGATCTCCTCGAAGCTCAGCAGCTCGGAGCGGTCGAGCCACTGCATCCCCTCCTCGGGCATGCAGTACGTGCAGCGGAAGTTGCACCGATCGGTCACCGAGATGCGCAGGTCCCGGACGGTGCGCCCGAATGGATCGATCAGCGGCCTGGTCGTGCGCCCGCTCACGGCTCCATCCTAGGAGCACGAACCGATCAGATCGGCCCGAGCAGCATCGTGGTCACCGAATCCCCCGCGACGACGCCCTCCCCGTCGGGGATCAGGGCCAGGGCGTTGGCGAGCGCCATGGCCGTGAGCTGGTGGGAAGCCTGCCCGCCGGAGGAGCGAACGTGGAACCGGCCGTCCTTGGCGGGCGTGGCGACCACCCGGGCCAGATGGAGCTTGCCGTCGGGTCGCCGCCGCAGGTCCTCGTCGGCCACCGCCTCGACGTGGACGCGGTCGAGCTCGCCGTGGCCCATCATCGCCCGCAGGCCCGGCCTGGCGAACAGCTCGAAGCTCACCATCGACGACACCGGGTTGCCCGGAAGCCCGAACACCGGGCGCCCCTCGATGATCCCGAAGGCGAAGGGCTTCGCCGGCCGGATGGCAACCTGCATCCACCGCATCGAGCCCGCGCTCATGCGGTCGAGGACGACCTTCACGTAGTCGAAGTCGCCCATGCTGACGCCGCCGCTGGCCAGGACGGCGTCGCAGACAGGCAGGGCGCCCTCGATGGCGGCGGTGATCGCCGCCTCGTCGTCGGGGGCGATCCCGAGGTCCACCGGCTCGCAGCCGCTCTGAGCCAGGAGCGCCACCAGGGTGTGGCGGTTCGAGTCCCTGATCTGGCCGGGCTGGAGGGGTGCGCCCCCTTCGACCAGCTCGTCGCCGGTGGAGAGCACCCCGACCCGAGCCCGGGGGAAGGTGGCCACGGCCTCGCGGCCGAGGCTGGCGAGGACACCGAGGTGGCCCGGCGTGAGCACGGTACGGGCAGGGAACACCTCCTGGCCGGCGGCGATGTCCTCTCCCGGCTGCCGCAGGTGGTCCCCCGGCCGCGCCGCCTCCTCGACGACGACCTCGGCACCCTCGGTGCGCGTCCGTTCCACCATGACGACGGCGTCGCAGCCCGGCGGGATGGGTGCGCCGGTCATGATGCGCATCGCCTGACCGGGTCCGAGCTTGGTCTCCGGAGCCGTCCCGGCGGCCACCGTTCCGGCGATGGTCAGGCGCACCGGTGCACCGACAGTGTCGGCCGCCCGCACCGCGTACCCGTCCATGGCCGTGTTGGCGAACGCCGGGACCGCCTCACCGGCGACGACCGCCTCCGAGCTGACGCAGCCCAGCGCCTCGTCGAGGGGGACCGGACGAGCCGGCAGCGGTGTGCAGGCGTCCAGCACGACCCCGCGTGCCGTGGCCAGCGGGATCACGGCCGGCCTCTCAGCCCTCGCCCTGGCGCGCCGCCAGGTCGTTGAGGAGGCGCCGCACGCCGGGCCCGAGGTCGGGACGCTCCAGGGCGAGCTCCAGGTTCGCCCGCAGGTAGTCCAGCCTGTTGCCGGCGTCGTAGCGACCCCAGCTGAACACGTAGCCGTACACGGGCTGCTCGTCCATGAGCAGACCGATGGCGTCGGTGAGCTGGAGCTCGCCGCCCTTGCCCGGCTTGACCTGGTCGATGGCGTCGAAGATCTCGGGGGTGAACACGTAGCGACCCATGAGCGCCAGGTCCGAGGGAGCCTCTTCGGGCTGCGGCTTCTCGACCACCTCCCGCATGCGCACCACGCCCGGCTCGACGGGCTCCACCCGAGCGGCGCCATAGGAGGAGATCTCGGCCGGCTCGACGGTCTTCAGGGCCATCACCGATCCGCCGAGGCGGTCGAAGGTCTCCAGCATCCCCGTCAGGACGCCTGCCCGCTCGTGCATGATGTCGTCGCCGAGAAGCACGGCGAAGGGCTCGTCGCCAACGTGCTCACGGGCCACCCCGACGGCGTGGCCGAGCCCTTTCGGCTCCTGCTGGCGGACGTAATGGACCCGCGCCACCTCGGCGATGGCCCGGATCGCCTCGAGCTCGCTGTGCTTGCCCTTCGCGGCCAGGTGATCCTCCAGCTCGGGAGCCCGATCGAAGTAGTCGGCCAGGCTCGCCTTCCCCCGGGAGGTGATGAGCAGGACGTCCTCGATGCCGGCGTTCGCCGCCTCCTCCACCACGTACTGGATCGATGGCTTGTCGACGATGGGCAGCATCTCCTTGGGCAGCGACTTGGTCACCGGGAGGAACCGCGTCCCCAGGCCGGCGGCGGGAATGACTGCCTTGCGGACGACGGAGGCCATGACGAGACGGTACACTTAGCACTCAGGTTCAGTGAGTGCTAACGCCCCGGAGGCTCTGCCCAGATGCCCACCTACGAGTACGCCTGCAAGTCCTGCGGCCAGCACGTCGAGGTCGTCCAGTCGTTCAAGGACGATTCCCTGACGACGTGCGCGGTGTGCGGGGGTCCCCTGCGCAAGGTCTTCGGGTCCATCGGCATCGCCTTCAAGGGCAGCGGCTTCTACCGCAACGACAGCCGGACCACGACCGCCTCCTCGTCCGACAGGGGGTCCTCGGACAAGGGGTCCGCCGACAAGGGGTCCGCCGACAAGGGGTCCTCGGACAAGAGCGGGTCCGAGAAGTCGTCGGAGAAGACGCCCTCCAGCTCGAGCTCCTCGTCGGAGACCAAGAGCTCCTCGGACAGCTCCAAGGGCGACTCCAAGAGGGCATCGAGCAGCGCGTCGTAGCCTCCCGGTCCTAGTCTCCGGTCCGTGAGCGGGCCCGCAGCCGAGATCGCCGTGATCGGCGGCAGCGGCTTCTACACCTTCCTGGAGGACGTGCGCGAGGTCCCCGTCCACACGCCCTACGGTCCTCCCTCGGCGCCGGTGGCGCTGGCCCACGTGGGTGACCGGGCGGTCGCCTTCCTGCCCCGTCACGGCCTCCATCACGAGTACCCCCCGCATCGGGTGAACTCGCGGGCCAACCTCTGGGCGCTGCGCCGGCTCGGGGTACGCCGGGTGATCGGCCCGTTCGCCGCCGGGTCTCTGCGCGAGGACATCCACCCCGGGGAGCTCGGCGTCTGCGATCAGCTCGTCGACCGCACGTGGGGGCGCCCCGACACCTTCTTCGACGGGCCTGTCCTCGGCCATGTGAGCTTCGCCGACCCCTACTGCTCGGAGCTCGGCGGCATCCTGGCCCAGGCCGCGGCGGACACCGGCGCCGTCGCCCACCGCTCGGGGACGGTCATGGTCATCCAGGGTCCGCGCTTCTCCACCCGGGCCGAGTCGCGCTGGTTCCGCAGCGCGGGGTGCGACGTGATCAACATGACGCAGTACCCCGAGGCGGTGCTCGCCCGGGAGCTGGGCATCTGCTACGGCGGGCTGGCGCAGATCTCCGACTACGACACGGGGCTGGAGGGCGACGCCAGCATCGAGCCGGTGACCATGGAAGCAGCCTTCGCCGTGCTGGAGGCCAGCGTCGACCAGACCCGTCGCCTGCTGATGAAGGCCATCCCCGCCATCCCCGACGAGCGGTCGTGCGCCTGCGCCGAGGGTCTCGCCGGAGGACCGCTGGCCGACGCGCCCCTCGACACCTGAGGCGGCCCGTCTACGACCCGCTGAGGCTCATCTCGCCGATGGCCAGGGTCAGCCCGGCGGCGATGCCCGGCAGCCACTCGAGGTCGGCACCGACGGCCACCACGTGGTTCAGCATGCGCTGGATGGTCGAGGCGATGGTGACCTCCCGGACCGGCTCGGCCAGGGCGCCGTCCCGGATGAGGATCCCCTCGGCGCCCACCGAGAAGTCGCCGCTGATGGGGTTCACGCCGGAGTGGATGCCCGTCACCCACTGCACGAGCATCCCCTCGCCCACCGAGGCGATGATCTCGTCCTGGCTCGAGCTGCCCGGCACCAGCGACAGGGCCCGGCACCCGACGCCGGGAGCCGTCTTGAAGCCGCCACGAACGGCGGATCCTGTGGACGCGGTACCCGCCCGCCGACTGGCGTAGGTGTCGTAGAGAAAGCGGGTCAGAACGCCGCGGTCCACCAGCACGTTGCGGCGGCAGGCCAGGCCCTCGGCGTCGTAGGTGGCCGCCCCGTAGGCGAGCGGGTCGGTCGGGTCGTCGGTCAGCGTGAGCGCCGAGGCTCCGACCTCCTCACCGAGGCGGTCGGCGAACAGCGACCGACCCTTGAGCACCGCCTCGCCGGACAAGGCGCTGGAGATGACGCCGAGGAGCACGGTGGTCACCCGGGGATCGAGGACCACGGTGAGCCTGCTCGAGCGGGCCTTCGTCGCCCCGAGCAGGCGGGTGGCCCGATCGACGGCGTCGGTCGCCGCCTCCTCGAGGTCGAGCTCGTCGGGCTCCCGTCCCACCGAGTACCCGCCGCCGGTCTGGGTGTCATTGCCCTCGCCGGCGATGGCGTAGGCCGACAGGTGGCACGCCGTCCGACGGGAGGCGGCGCTGATCCCCGTCGTGGTCGCGATGGCGGCCTCGACGCTGGCGTCGCCGTAGTTCGCCGACTCCACCTGACGAATCCGGGGATCCCCGCCCCGAACCCGCTCCTCGAGCTCCAGGGCCATCGCCACCTTGCGCTCGGCGGGCAGGTCGGCCAGTGCCGGGCGCCACAGGTCGAGGTCGGCGGCGGCGACACCATCGGGAGTCGCCAGGCCCACGTGCTCGTCGGGCGTGGCGAAGGCGGCGTTGTCCCTCGCCTCGGCCAGGACGTCGGCGAGATCGTCCTCCTCGAGCGATCCGCTGTAGGCGAAACCCTGGCGGTCTCCCAGCACCACCCTCACGCCCACCCCCGCCGCCTCCGCCGACGACAGTGACTCGACATCGCCGCCGAACACCCGGACCGCGGTGTCCCGGGCCCGAGCCACGTAGGCCTCGACCTCCTCGTCGTCGCCGGCCCATGCGATCACCCGGGCGGCGACGTCGGAGAGGTCAGCCATGGGCGGTGCCGCCGACGGTGACGCCGCTGATCCGGACGGTCGGCTGGCCACAACCGACCGGCACGGCCTGCCCGTCCTTGCCACACGTGCCCGGTCCCATGGCGAAGTCGTCGCCGATGGCATCGATGCTCTTCAACACCTCGGGCCCGTTGCCGATCAGGTTGGCGTCGCGCAGGGGCTCGGTGATCCTGCCCCCCTCGATCAGGTACGCCTCGTTCATCCCGAACACGAAGTCACCGGTGGCCGTGTTGACCTGGCCACCACCCAGCTTGGCCACGTACACCCCGTTGGGCGTCTGGGCCACGATCTCGTCGGGGTCGTCGCTGCCGTCGATCAGGTAGGTGTTGGTCATCCGCACCATCGGCAGGTGCTGGTAGCTCTGGCGCCGGCCGTTGCCCGAGGAGACCCGTCCCTCCTTGCGGGCTCGGAGGAAGTCCCACATGTAGTCGGTGAGGACGCCTTCGGAGATGAGCACGTTGCGCCGGGCCGGGTGGCCCTCGTCGTCGATGGCGAAGCTTCCCCACTCGGGACCCATGGTCCCGTCGTCGACCAGGGTCACCAGAGGACTGGCCACCAGCTCGCCGACCCGCCCCGTGTAGACCGAGCTGTCCTTGGCGATGTGGTCGGCCTCGAGACCGTGCCCGCACGCCTCGTGGAAGAGAATCCCGCCCGTGCCGCCCTTGAGCACGACCGGGACGATGCCGCTCGGCGCCGGCCGGGCCGACAGCTTCGTGAGGGCCCGTCGGGCCGCCTGGCGGGCGACCTCCTCGGCCTGCACCGTGTCGAACAGCTCGAAGCCGACGGTCAGGGCGGCCGTCTCGTACCCGGTCTGCATGCCGGTGTCACCGAGCGCGACACAGGACACGCCCAGTCGGGTCCGGACCTGGTCGTCGCCGACGAGCAGCCCGTCGCTGTTGGCCACCAGGATCCGCCGGCGGCTGTCGCCGTAGCCGGCGGCCACCTGGGTGATCGCCGCCCCCGCGGACCGGGCCGCCTCGTCGGCGCGGGTCAGCAGGTCGACCTTCTCCGCCTTGGCCACGGTCTCCGGATAGGGGGCCACCTCGGTGTGGCGGGTCGCCGTCGACGGCGTGACGGCCACGACCCGGCCGCCGCCTCCGCCCCGTGCCACCGCGGCAGCCGCCCCCGCTGCGGCCCGAAGGCCGGCCTCGGACAGGTCGGCGGTGTGGGCGAACCCGGTCGTCTCGCCGACCACGACCCGGATTCCGGCGCCGCGGTCGCGTCCCGACGACAGCTCCTCGACCTTGCCGTCGTCGAGGGAGGCCGTGGAAGTCCGCCGGTCCTCCACGAAGAGCTCGGCGAAGTCGCCGCCGGTTCGCAGCGCCTCACCGAGGACGCGGTCCACCACCGATGAGTCGATCACGAGCGCTCCTTCTGCCCTCTGGCGGGGTGCCGTCGGGAGTCGTCTGGCCAGCGGCGCCGGCTACCCGTATCGTACCGCCGTGTCCATCGAGATCGGCCTGACCGGTCGGGCCACCGTGGGGGTCACCCAGGCCGACACCGCCGCCACCCTGCGGTCCGGCGACGTCCCCGTGCTGGCCACGCCGCGCCTGGTCGGCCTGTGCGAGGAAGCCTGCATCCAGGCCGTCCGAGCCGAGGTGCCGCCCGGTCTCACCACGGTCGGGATACGGGTGCAGTTCGACCACCTGGCCCCGACCGGCATCGGCCGCACCGTGACCGCCGAAGCCACACTCGAGCGGGTCGAGGGCCGACGGCTCACCTTCACGGTCGCCGCCAGCGACGCCGGAGGCCTCGTCGGAGCGGGCAAGCTCACCCGGATCCTCGTGGAGGTCGAGCCCTTCCTGAAGAAAGCACACTGATTCGCGGTGATCCGGCTCGGCGCATCGTCCCGGTTCTGCGAAATCCGGGCCGATGCGCCGGCCCGCTCACCGTGTGCTGTTGGCCCACCCCGCCGGAGTCACTTGGTCACCGGTCCAGCTGTCACGCAAGGTTCGAGCTCCGCGGATAGGCGACCGCCGGGTCAGTGAGGACGTTGACGAGGTACGGGACGCCCGAGGCCAGGGCCCGATCGAGGGCGGGGCCGATCCCCTCCGGCGACGAGACGGTCTCGCCGGCTCCGCCCAGGGCCCGCACGACCTCGTCGTAGCGGCAGCCGGGCTGCAGGTCGGCGGCCACGTCGTAGCCGTAGAGGGCGCGCATCGGGTGCTTCTCCAACCCCCAGATCCCGTTGTTGCCGACGACCATGGTGACCGGGAGCTGGTGGCGGACGAGGGTGTCGACGTCCATGGCGGAGAACCCCAGGGCTCCGTCGCCGAGCAGCAGCACGACCTGGCTCTCGGGCCGGCTGACCCGTGCGGCGACGGCATAGCCCAGCCCGGTGCCCAGGCACCCGTAGGGGCCGGGATCCATCCAGCAGCCGGGTTCGTAGGAGTCGACGAGCCGACCGGCGTAGGAGACGAAGTCACCCCCGTCGCAGATGACGACG
>JBPYEZ010000020.1:0-16986 GCA_051984395.1 Acidimicrobiales bacterium
GTCGGGTACTGCCCCGACCAGCTGGGGCCGTCAGTCAGCCGCCTGCTGCCGTCCGACCTGGTCCAACTCACGTTTCCCTCAGCCCAACCGCCGCAGCGGGTGGACTGGTACGACTACGCCAACAGGCAGGCCGCCGGCCAGCCCGCCGCCTACGCTCGCACGCTCGCCGACCGGGCGGGCCCCGGTCACAACATCTGGCTGGTGTGGCTCGGCGGCTACCGAGGCCTCGACTTCAAGTGCGAAGCCGTCACCAACCAGCTGAGCGCGCTGCGGCCCGGGGCGACCCAGGTGGTACGGCCCGACACCACCACCAACGACCCGCTCACAGGTGTCTACGAGGCCCAGGCCCTCTTCCGCTACCCCCCGGCCCCGTAGCCGCGACCCGGGCGCCCCCCTACGGCGTGTAGGCGCCCTGGAACGACACGAGTGCCAACCCGATCAGTCCCGCCACACAGAGGGAGAAGACCGGCATCGCCACTCGCCACGAGCGCAACAGCGTGGCGGCTCCGAGAACGAGCGGGAAGGCGCTCCACACGTAGCGCGGAATGGAGTTGAGGTTGTGGCCCGAGACGCCCGCCAGGACGATGGCGAGGGCGAACAGGCCGTACGACACCGGCAGCTTCCGGAGGGTGACCACCAACAGCACGGCCGCCACGACGATGACGGACAGGAGGGAGCTCACGAACAGATGGCCGCCGCGAACGGCATCGACCGAGTCGTTCCACAGGACGACGATCGGGTTGCCGAGGTGGCCATGAAGCTGAGGATCGAGCTGGATGGTGAGCGGAGCGAAGAAATCGTGGAAGGACGCGGCGACCCACCCGAGGTAGGTCGCCATGCCGGCGATCGGTGCGACGACCGCCACCGCCCGGCGGGCCAGCTGGGGCAGGGCGATCCGGGAGGGCCCGAGCGCCTTCACGATCCCCGAGCCTCGCAGACCTTCGACCAGGGCTGGGAGCGCGAGCAGGACACCGAAGGGACGGGTGACGGCGGCCAGGTACCCGAAGGCGGCCGCCCACAGCCAGCGATCCCGCCGCAGGCAGAAGAAGCATCCCAGGCACAGGAGAATGAAGAGCGGCTCCGAGTAGCCCATGACGAGGACGAAGGCGCTCGGCGCCAGGTTGAACACCCATGTGGCCCGGTTGGCGACGACGGTATCGCCGAGCTCGCTCTTGGCCACCCAGTAGATGACCATGGTGGCGGCGAAGCTCCCCACGGCGGCGATGATGAGGAGGAGGGCGCCGACGGGTATGGCCGTCACGTCGTGGAGGAACCGCGCCGTGATCGGCAGCCCGGGGAAGAAGCGCAGAGACTCGTGGCCCGCCCCCCGGTACCCGCTGCGCGCGATCGCCTGGTACCAGGTGGCATCGAAGGAGAGCAATCCCTGGTGGACGACGGTCTTCGCCTTGGCGTCGGCGATCCGGAAGTGGTTGACCTCGAACCTGGCCATCAGCAAGGTTCCCGCCACGACGACGTGGGCGACGCTCCACGGAACCCAGGAGGCGGCCGCTGCCTCGGCGAGGCCGCCGCGGCGGCGTCGCCACCAGGCCGAGATGGGCGATCCCCGGGCGGAGAACGTGGACTCTTCCGCCGGCCGCTCGTGCGAAGAAGGCCGCGTCTGCACACGAATACGCCCTGCCACTGGTCGCCAGCCTACAATTCCCGGTACCGGCCGCTGGTGGTCATCCGGGCCTTCGCCCTCGGCGGAGCGCGCGAGACCGTCGAGGCGGCGGCACGGAGCATCCCACGGTAGCCCCGAAGGAGAACATGGAGCCCAGTACCGAACCGACTCGACACCTCCGCGAGCCCGCGCCGACCGAGCGCGAGGGCAGCCGTCAGTCCCCGCCCGCCGGGGACGGCGAGGCAGTCGTCATCGGCGCCGGCCCGGCCGGGCTCACCGCCGCGTACCAGCTGGCGAAGGCGGGGGTGACCTCGACGGTCCTGGAGGCCGACTCCGTCGTCGGTGGCATCAGCAGGACGACCGAGCGCGACGGGTGGCGCTTCGACATGGGCGGTCATCGCTTCTTCACCAAGGTGCCGGCCGTCGAGGAGCTCTGGCACGAGATCCTGCCCGAAGGAGACTTCCTCCTCCGTCCCCGTAGGAGCCGGATCTTCTACGACGGCAAGTACTTCGACTACCCGATACGGGGCGGCAACGCCCTGCGCAACCTCGGTCCCGTCGAGGCTGTGCGGTGCGTCGGCTCCTACGCCTGGGCCCGGGTGCACCCGCCGAAGGATCAGGACAACTACGAGGGGTGGTTGGTCGCCCGCTTCGGCTGGCGGCTCTACCGGACGTTCTTCAAGACCTACACCGAGAAGGTGTGGGGCATCCCGGTGAGCCAGATGCCGGCCGACTGGGCGGCCCAGCGCGTCAAGGGTCTGTCGCTGGGCAAGGCAATCGTGAACTCCCTCACCCCGAAGCGCAACCAGAAGGACATCACGTCGCTCATCGAGGAGTTCCAGTACCCGAAGTTCGGGCCCGGAATGATGTGGGAGGTGTGTCGCGACAAGGTCGAGGCCCAGGGCTCGAAGATCGTCCTCGAGACCGAGGTCACGCGCGTCCGCCGCCTGGGCGATCGCGCCGTCGAGGTGGAAGCGACGACGTCGGGGGGCGGGACCACCACCTATCCGGTGAGCGAGCTCATCTCCTCCATGCCGTTCGGGGCCCTGGTGGAGGCGATGGACCCGCCTGCGCCCGACGAGGTTCGTCGGGCCGCGGCCGGCCTCGGCTACCGCGACTTTCTCACCGTCGCCCTCGTCGTGCCTGCCGACCGGGTGTCCTGGGACGACAACTGGATCTACATCCACGCCCCCGGTGTGAGGACGATGCGGATCCAGAACTTCGGCTCCTGGTCGCCCTACCTCGTCAAGGACGGCCGCAACGTCCTCGGTCTCGAGTACACCGTGTTCGAGGGCGATCGGTCCTGGACGACGAGCGACGAGGAGCTGATCGAGCAGGGCAAGCAGGAGCTCGAACAGCTCGGACTCATGAAGGCCACCGACGTGGAGGCGGGCTACGTGGTGCGGATGCCCAAGGCGTACCCCATCTACGACGAGCACTACCGGGAGAACGTCGAGGTGCTGCGACGCTGGCTGGAAGCCAACGCGGTCAACGTCCATCCCGTCGGTCGCAACGGCATGCACCGGTACAACAACCAGGACCACTCCATGTACACGGCCATGCTCTCGGTCGAGAACATCCTCGGAGCCAGCCACGACATCTGGAGCGTCAACGTCGAGGCCGACTACCACGAGGAGAAGTCGGCCGACACATCGGGTGAGGGTCGTTCGGGAACGGGCCGGGACGCCCCGGTGCTGCCCCGCGAGGCGATCCAGAGCGCCCGCAGGTAACCGCGGGGGCGACCGTCTCCGCATCCGTCCCCCCGGTCGCACCCTCCGACGCGGTGCCGGCCCACGAGCCAGGCTCGAGCGCGCCCCCGGCCAGCGCGGGCCGCACCAGAGCACGTTCCGCCCGCCAGCAGTGGCTGGTGTCCTTCGCGCTGCTGTTCGTCATGGGCGCGTCGTGGGCCGTGGCCAGCCCTCTCCTGAGCGGGTCGGACGAGGGAGCCCACGCCATCAAGGCGGCTGCCGTCGTGAGAGGAGAGCTACGCGGCGCCAATACCGGGCCCCGCGGCCGACCCTGGCTGGTGCACGTCCCGGGGACGTTCGCCCGGGCGCAGGTCCCGTTCACCCTGTGCTACCTCTACCGGACCGAGGCCGCCGGCAGCTGCGGGTTCTCGGTGGGCGGGCCGACGTCGATCGAGCAGGTCAACACCCAGTTCGGCGGGTACCCACCCTTGTACTACCTGGCGGTGGGCCTGCCGAGCCTGGCCGCGCCGTCGGCCCTGGGCCTCTACCTGATGCGACTGGTCAGCGTGGCCATCACCTCCGCCTTCCTGGCCTCGGCCCTGGTCTCGGCCTTCTCGTGGCGCCGCTCCCGGTTGCTGGTGCTGGGCACGGCCATCGCCATCGTCCCGACGGTCATCTATGTCGGCGCAGTGCTCAACGACAGTGGTCTCGAGATCAGCCCGGCCATCTGCCTGTGGGTGTCCCTGCTCGTCTTCGTCCTCGACCCACCGCCCGATGGCGCCCGGCGACTCCTCACCCGGGCCGGTGTCTCGGCGGGGGCTCTCGTGTTGGCCCGCCCGCTGTCTCCGCTCTGGCTGGCGGTGATCGCCGGCGCGGTGCTGGCGCTGGCCAGCAGGGAGCGGGTCGCGGCGCTGGTGCGGCGCCGGGACGTCCAGGCGTGGACGGCGGCCGTGGCGGTGTGCACGGGTCTCAGCGTCTTGTGGACCACCTCGGTCGGCGTCGCCGTGGTGGGCCGCCGCTGCCCGGGGACGTGCACGTCCGGCTTCGTGACCGGGTACATGCTCAGCCATACCGACACCTATGTCCGCCAGATGACGGGACTGTTCAGCTACAACAACGTCAGCGCTCCTCTCTTCACCTTCGTGCTGTGGTGGACCCTGGTCGCGGCGCTCGCGTTGGTGGCCATCGTCGTCAGCCTGCGCCGGCAGATCGTGGTGCTCGTGAGCCTGACTGCAGCGACCATTTTCGTGCCCGTCGTCATCCAGGTCGTGGAGGCCAACGCCTACGGCATCCTGTGGCAGGGTCGCTACTCGCTGCCCTTGGCGACCGGCATCCCCCTGCTGGCTGCGTTCATCATCGGCCGCCGGTCACCTGATCTCGAGTGGCGGCACCGGGGGCTGGTGACGATCGCCATCGCCGCCGTCGCCGTCGGCCACGCCGGCGCCTTCATCTGGTGCCTCCGCCACTTCATGTGGGACCGAGGACAGTGGAGCTTCCTCCATTCCCAGTGGGAGCCGCCGGTGCCGGGGATCGTGCTCGTCATCGCCTTCGTCGCTGCTACCGCGGCCTACGCCTGGTGGTTGCGCTCCCAGCTCTCGGTCGCCGACGCGCCAGCTGACGGCTCAGCCGCCGGCGCTCGAGGCGGCGGTGCCCGAAGCGACCGGTAGTCGGGATCGCCGGCCCTCGCCGGGCCGGTCGGCTGGTGCCAGGTCCGATCGCGGCCACCTGCCGACGACGACGTGGGCCAGGGCCACGAGGTAGCAGGCGAGGGCGAGCAGCGTCGTGACTGCATAGCCCCAGTTGATCGCCACGAAGACGCCCAGGGCCGAGCCCAGCACGGAGGTGATGCCGTTGATGCCCCACGCCCACGCCACGCCTGTGGGATGGAGCTCGCTGAGGCGGCGGAGGCCGATCGGCATGGCCATGCCCAGCACGACCCCGAGCGGTGCGAGGAGAGCCACCGTCACGACCACCCGGGCCGAGAAGGGCATGGAGATGAGGTGACGAAGCAACGGTTGGAGCAGGTAGGAGCTCAGGCCGATGAGCCCGCACGTGACACCCAGCGCCACCGCCAGTGCCCGCCGTGGTGCGCGCCATCGGCTCGACAGCAGCGCGCCGACGCCGGTGAAGATGAGCAGGGAGAAGAGCACGACCGACAGGGCATAGGTCGGGAACCCGAGGAACAGCACGAAGCGCTGGATCAGGGCTATCTCGAGAGTGAGGAATCCCAGGCCGATGGCGGCGAAATACAGCAGCGACGACTGGGGCGGGCGGTCCCTGCCCCGGGTGAGCCCCAGCGGGAGCCCGAAGGCGAGCAACGTCAGGAGGACGAGGATCGCCACGGTGACGCCGAGCAACAGGAACGGGTCGATGGTGTAGCTGTAGCCGGCCGGCATCGGTCTGGCGATGTCGGTCAGCCGCTTCATATTGAAGAAGAACGGCTTGTCGTCCGTCGGTGCGCACACGTCGAGGCGATAGCTGCTGCAGAACGCCTGCAGGCTGCTCGACTGGTGCAGGCCGACCCACTCCCGCTCGTACGGCCCGCCTGGAGCAAAGGCGATGCTGTCGCCCCGCTGGGCGGCCAGGGTGCGGATCTGGGCGAGCTGGGCCGGGCTGAACGGCTGCAGCTGGGACAGGACGGTGCCCGGGATACCGCCGAACTGGTCGTGGCCGAGGAGCACCACCACGTTGTTCTCGGGGTGGGGTATCCCTCGTTGCTGCAACGACTGGAGGGTGAGGACCGTGACCTTGAGGGCCTCGTCGCCGACGAGATGGTACGGCCGGGTGACGTCGAGCATGCCACCGGGGGCGAGATGGTCGTAGTACTCCTGGAACGCCTCGAGCGTGTACAGGTTGTTCTCCGAAAGGGCAAAGGCGTCCGCCGAGCTGCCGCTGAGGGTGTCGGTGAAACCGATGTGGATCTTGTCGTACTTGGTGCTCTGAGCGGCCAGAATGGCGCGGCCGTCCCCGATGACGGTGTGGACCGCCGGCAGCGAGTAGGGGGCCCCCGAGAAGGAGCCGAGGGCTCGGTCGACGACGTCGCGGATGGCGCTGTTGAGCTCGATGACATCGACACGCCGAGCCCCGTTCGAGAGCGCGTCGTAGATGTCCCTTCCTCCTCCCCCGCCGATGACGAGGACGTGACCGTTGGGAGGCGTGGTCAACCCGACGCTCTCCGAGCTGGTCAACAGCTGCTGGTAGTCGGGGTATGGCTGTCCCGGCCGGTACTGGGGCACGGGGGCGAAGACGCGGTCGTAGAAGAGGTAGCCGAAGGCGGTGGCAGCGGTCGGGGCGTACCCGATCACCCGGTTGAGCGGGCTCCACTGGACGGCGGCCGGCTTCACGTTCGGAAAGTACGGAGACGCCAGGCTGTTCAGACCCGTCGTCGCCGAGATCGCCACCACGGCACAGCCGCCCACCGTGATGCCCGCTGCCACCCTCCTGGACAGAAGGGCGGAACCGGCGAAGAGAACGGCGGCCCCTCCGGCGAGCACGCCGAGGGCCACCATCCCGGTCGGAGCCGAGACGATCCACATCACCGGCACGATCGCCAGGGCCCCGATCCCCGCCCCCGCCAGGTCGAAGGCGTAGAGGCGGCCGATGGAGGTCGTGTAGCTGCGTATGGCCAGCGTGATGGCGACGCCCGCGCACAGGAACGGGAGCAGCGCCAGGACGCACGCCAGCCCGAAGTTGAGCACGAAGTGCAGCGTGATCGAGTTGTTGTAGCTGTAGTCCAGACGGACGAGCAGCGACGGCGTGACGATCAGGAGGACGGCGAACAGCACCGACCACCGGGCCAGCGACTGCTCGAGCGGCCGCCGGTCGAAGCGCGCCGGCCACAGGTAGATGGCGATGCCCCCGGCGCCGGTGCCGAGCAGGGCGAGGGAGATGGCCAGGAAGGTGAAGTGGTAGAAGAGGACCGCGGAGAACATCCGGGTCAGGAGCACCTGCTGGGCGAGGGCACACCCTGCTACCAGGCCGACTCCGACGAGGACGCGAAAGGGCGGCCGCCGGCTCATCGCTGGCCGATCGTAGCCCATGGTCTCCTCACGTCTTCGCTATGGTGAGCTCGAGGTGCCGGGGGGTTGCCCGGACCCGCAGTACTCGCGGTAGGCGGCACGGGGATCGGGCGGGATGCGAAGGCTCGTCTGTGAGAACGAGCGGCCGAGGTTGCCGAGGAACGTCCCCGCCGTCAGCGGCCGCGTGGATGTCTGCAGCAGGCTGCTGATGTCCCGGCACCCGAGGGCGGCGCGGGCCCACGCCACCTCCTCGTCGAAGGCAGGACCGGTTGTCGGTGGGAGGGTCGAGCCGATGTACTTGCCGGGCGGGAAATCGACCGCGTCGACGTTCGTGCCGGGCTGGATGAACCGAGCCACCAGCCAGGGGACCGGTATCGGCTTCTCGTGGCCGGGGATGGGGCCCCGCGACAGGTTGGCGAACCCCGCGGGCCGGCACACCGGATCGGTGACCGGGCATCTCGACACGATCGGTTGGAGCTGCAGGTGCGACGTGAACGGATCGGCGAGGCCGAGCATGTCGATCGTCTGTACCTTCGGCCCGAAGGCGTAGCTGGCGATGCCGATGCCGAACGAGGCGACCTCGGGGTCCGGCACGCCGCGGGCGAGCGGGTACGGCAGGCGGCGCCCGTTGTAGTAGAAGCCCTCGCCGGTGAACCACGAGCGGTAGGGGCTGCCGGGTTGCCACCCGAACTCGTTCACCGTCACCGCGTGTTGGACATTCGATCCGAAGACACCGAACGTGACGCCGGGTGGGCGCAGGGCGAGCCCGCACCACAGCGCCCAGGGGACGACCAGTAGCGCGCCGAGAGTCCGTCGTCGAAGCGGGACCACGGCGACCGGTATGCAGAGGGCGAAGAGCGACGGCAGGAGCAGCCGGGCGTGCAGGTAGTCACCGCCAACCCGGACGAGGTAGAGAGCGGCGAGCATCGCACCGACGACGAATGCGCCCATGACGAGCAGAGCGCGCCGTTCGCCGTGGCGTCGCAGGCTGCGCACCGCCGGCGCGTACGCGGCGGTGGCGAGGATCAACGCCGGGATCCAGAGCCAGTAGGGGCTCAGGCTCGAGCGGAAGTACTCCCACCCGGCTCCCCATCGCGCCCGTCCCGCCTCCTTCGCCAACGCCACGTTGGGAACGAGACTGGCGTAGTAGCCCATGCGAAAGATCTCGTAGGCCAGAGGGAGCGCAACCAGGGCGACGACGAAGCGCAGGCGGTCCTTCCAGCTCTGGCGGCGCCAGCCCGCCCCCAGCACGACAGCCACGAAGACCAGTGTGAACAGGACCAGCTCGGGCCGGATCAGCCAGCTGAGGCCGAGGATTGCCGCGCCCCACCACGGGATCGTCCCCCCGTCGCGAGCCCACCGGGCGAGGACCCACAGGGACGCGCCTTCCCACAGGAAGACCAGGCCCATCTCCAACCCGCTGGTGGCGAAGTACCACACGGGCATCAGGCCCAGCAGCACGACCGCCCCGGCGGGAACGAGCAGCTCACCCGGACGGCGGTCCCGAACGAGGATGGCGGCACCGGCGATAGCGAGGGCCAGGCCGGCCACCGTGCAGGCGATGCCCAGCACCACCGCCGTCCACTCCATGGGTATGGGCAGGATCACGTGACCGACGACGAGCATGAAGAGCCAGATCGGGCTGGTGAACGCCTCGACCCGTTGTCCGGCGTTGAAGACCGGGCCGTTGCCCGCCATGATCTGCTGCACGACGTGCAGGTTGATGAACCCGTCGTCCTCCATCCACCGGTGCCCCCAGGCCTGGACGCCGAGGATCACGACGGGGGCGGCGAGCAGCGCCCACTGGGCCCACGGCCGAAGGCCCAGCAGCCGCCGGCTGCGTCCCGCCGGCGCCGGCGCCGGTGCCGTGTCGACGGTGGACGTCACGGGCGCTGCCCAGGCTGAGGCGACCACACGATCTGGGCGACGTCGTACGGAGGCGAGGGCCCGACGGCCGGGAAGGAGGCCACCGTCCGGGTCGTGGCTCCGGGGTCGAGCTGTTGGAGCCGGCGGCGGACGAGCTTGATGGCGAGCGACACGTCCGCCAGGTAGGTGATGTGGCGCCGCTGGACGTACCGGGCGAGACCGACGCCGTCGTCGTGCAGGGCAGCGGTGGCGGGGTTCACCACCCCGTCGAGGTTGACGACCGTGACCCGGCTCCCGGCGAAGTAGCTGATGGCACCGCTGTTCCAGCCGGCGACGACGCTGCCGGGAGGCGGCACGAGCATCGCCTGGCCGGCGACCTCACGGTACCCGGTGGCGGCGTCGTAGAAGTGGGCGCTCCCCAGCTTGACCTGCGGCACGGGGCGCACGGTCAGGTCGTAGGCGTCAGCCTGGCCGGCGGCGACGAGCGGGACGGCGAGCAGCGCCGCCAGGCCGACCAGCGCTGCCGGTCGCCAGCGCGTGGCGCTGGAGGCGACCCGGCCCACCACGACTGCCACGATCAGCGCGGCGACGAGCGACACCGGCGCCAGGTAGCGCGTGAAGTAGAACGTCACTCCGAACCATGCGTAGAACACCAGCAGGCCAGCGGCAAAGGCGGGAAGGCTGGCGGCGAGGGCCCACACGCCAGGTCCCGAGGATGTGCCCGGCGCTTCCGCTCTCCGGCGGCGGAGCCAGAGCGCGGCGACAGCCAGCAGGACCACGACGAGCAACCAGAAGACGAGCGAACCGACCGTCGTGTGCGCGATCAGTCGCGACCGCAGCCAGTCCCAGGGCTGAAAGGGTCCGCCGCTGACGGCGCCGGCGGCGAGCGACATCGTGATGGCCGAGAAGGACTTGAAGGGAAGCAGTTGATGGGCGGCAGCCCCACTGGTCGGAAGGGGCGTGCCGAAGGTCAGCGTGCACCACACCCACCACGGGGCGAGGACCACGGCGCCGGCGATGGCGCCTGGCACGAGTGGTCGCCGTGGTCCGCGCCAGAGCTGGATCACGACGAGCAGCGCCACCAGCAACAGGCCGTCCGTGCGGGCCAGCACGGTCAGCCCGGCGACGGCTCCGACCACCGCCCACCGCAGGGCGGTCTGTCGGTCGTTCCCCCATATCCACACGGCGACGAGGCCGACCTCGCAGAACATGGCAAGAGACGTCTCGAGACCACCGAGCGACATGGCGACACCAACGGGCGAGAGCGCCCAGAGGCCGGCGGCGACGACGGCGGCGACCTTTCCCGCCAGTCGGTAGGCGATCCACCCCAGCACCACGATGGTCGCGGCGTCGACCACCACGAGCAGGGCGAGGTCGACTCGAAGGCCGGTGTCGGCGCTGTTGGTGATCCAGAAGACGGGCGTCAGCATGAAGCCGAGCAGGGTTTGGAACCCGCTGGTGAGGGTGCTGCCGTCGACCGTCGGACCGTGGCCGTGCGCCATCGAGCGGGCGATGGTCAACGTGTAGTAGGTGTCGTCGGGTATGAAGAGCCGGTCGACGATCTCGAGGGGCCGGAGCAGCACCGCCACGCGCAGCAACAAGCCGGCGACGCTCAACCCGGCGACGGCGAGCACCGTCGGGCTCGGCAACGCCACCCGGAGGCGACGACGATCGCCCCGCGTCGTTGGTGACACCGCTGGGGCGGGACGTCCCCCGGGCGTTCGCAGGAGCGAGCTACCCGCCTCTCGGGTGGTCATCGGACCTCGACCCTAGCCTCCGGCTCCCGGCACGAACCGACCGGCCTCAGGGGTGGTCATCGGGACAGGATCCAGGTGGGTCGTTGTAGGTGTGGTTCTTCGTCCACGAGCCCGCCCACCAACCGTCGGCGGGAGGTGGCAGCTGGAGCACCGGCGTCAGCTGGTCGACCACCGCCTGGCCGAGGCGGGCGGCTCCGGTCGGGCACACGTGGAAGTTGTCGACCTTGCGGGCCCGCGACAACGTGCCTCCCGGTGCGGGCAGCCAGGCCGAGTACTGCCCGTTGAGCTCCAGCGAGCTGGCCGTCGGCAGGTACAGGTAGTGGCCCGGCCACAGGGGCGCGACGGAGGCCATGACCGAGTTCCATGCCTGCGCGCCGGTCGCCGCGTCCGCCAGCGCGCGGGCTTGCGCCGCGGGGTCGACCGAGGACGTGACGGGGCGCGAACGAGGAAACTGCATCATGGCCACGCCGTCAACCCCGGTGCCGGGGGCCAGGAACAGGCCGACGGCCTGGGCGACGAGACGGCCGTAGCCGACCGGGTCGAGGTGCGCCGGCCAGCCGTCCCAGCTCCACATGCCGATCACGAGCTCGGGCCGGTACTGCTGGACGAAGCGGGGCCAGTCCGTCTTCCACCCGGTCGTCATGGCGAGGCCCCAGTACTTCTTGGCGTCGTTGAAGACGACCTGCACCACACCCGTGGCCTGCAGGGCGGCGGTGATGCCCGGCGACGAGTCCTGCATGACGCTGTCGCCGACAATCAGCACCCGCAGCGGGTCCGCCGGAGACAGGACCCGGCCGGGCGGGAGCTTCAGGACCGGGTTGCCGATCATGGCCAGCTCGGTGTCGAGGTTGTCGGCGAGCCGGTCGGTCGCAGCCGGGGTGAGATGGGCGCCATCGGTGAGATCGCCAGGAGCCACCTCGGACGCGAGGTCATAGAGCGTGACGTCGGAATGGCTGGCGGCAAAGGTCCGGTAGACGGCATTGAGGGCGCCCACGCGGGCGGGATCGGCGAACGAGGCGCCCGGCTCGGCCCGAGTGGGGACGTGCGGGTACTGGGGAACCGTCGCCATCACCACGCGCGTGCCGCCGGCACTGAGGACCGACACCATCTGGCTGAGCTGGTTCTGGTAGTACGCCTGCCAGTCCGGGGTGCCGACGCGTAGCCAGTGACGGCCGACCAGATGGTCAGCGGTGTCCCCCGCGCCGAAGAGCACGAAGGCGACCTTGGGCTGCCATTGCGCCAGCTGCTGGGTCCAGCGCGTGCGCCACTGGCAGGCGGGGGCGGGGCGCTCCTGCTGCACCGGGCCATAGGTGTTCTGCGCCGTGAACCCGTCGACGATCGTGCATCCGGCCCCGGCGGCGTCGTGCACCGCCAGCCCGTGATAGCTCTGCTTCGACGTCATGTCGGCTGCGAGCGTCGAGGCGGTGGTGTCGCCCACCACGAGGGCGGACGCGGCGCCGGGCGGGGTCCCGGTCACGACCGCGGGCGTCGCCGGTGCCGAACGGACGGGCGGAGGTGCCGCGGCCGACACGGCGGCTGGCGTGACCGTGGCGACGACGAGACCGCCGGCAGTAGCGGCCACGGCGGCGGGAACCGCGACCCACGCCCGCCACCCCTTGAGCCGGGCCCGGCGGATCGGCCGCTCCACCAGGAAGTAGCTCGTGGTCGCCAGGGCGAGCATGGTCGCCACCTGCGCCCCGCGGAGGGGCCAGCCCGACACCCCGGTGTTGGCTGCCGTCATGAGCACGATCACCGGCCAGTGCCACAGGTACAGCCCGTAGGAGATGATCCCGATGGCGCGCACGGGTCGGAGCGAGAAGACCGCGCCGAGTGGTCCCGAACGGGCCTGGCTGATGCTGGCGATCACCACCGCCGTGACGATGCCGACCCCGAACAGACCGCCGTCCCACATCCATCCGGGAGGCCCGGCGGCGCTGACACAGAAGTAGACGAGCAATGCCATGGCCACGAGGCCGGCGCCGTGGAGAACCCGGCGGCCGGCCACCGTCGGCTTCGACCTGCCCGCCATCAGCACGGCGAGGGCTGCCCCCACGAGCAGCTCGAAGGCCCGGGTGTCGGTGCCGTAGTAGATGCGGCTGGGGTCGGTGCCGGGGTGGTACAGCAAACCCATCAGCACGGCGGAGCCCGCCGCCATCACCATGATGGTGCCGGTCAGCGCGCGCCGTGATCCTCTGGTCACCCGCAGAAGGACGACGAGGATCAGCGGCCACAACAGGTAGAACTGCTCCTCGATGGCCAGTGACCAGGTGTGCTTGAGCGGCGAGGGAGCCGAGAACTGTGCGAAGTAGGACTGGTGGCCGAAGATGAGGTGCCAGTTGGCGCTGTAGAAGAGAGTGGTCAGCGAGTCCAGCCGCAGGCTGGACCGATCGAGACCGGGCCCGCCGAGCCCGGCGTACAGGGCCAGGGCGGCCAGCATCAGCAGCAGCGCGGGCAGCAGGCGCCGCGCCCGTCGGGCCCAGAAGGCCCGGAACGCGATACCGCCCGTGCGGCTCCGCTCGTCGACCAGCAGGCCGGTGATGAGGAACCCGGAGAGGACGAAGAACACGTCGACACCCAGGTAGCCACCGCCCGCTCTGGTCAGATCGAGGTGGTAGGCGATGACCGCCGTCACCGCGAACGCCCGCAACCCGTCGAGGGCGGGCATGTACCGCTGGGTGCCGGCGGTCCCCTGCTGCCCGGTGGGCCGTGACCGTCGGCGGGTGGTCCGCGGCGACTGTTCGTAGGTGATGGCCATGCTCAGCTGCGGGGGTCCCTCAGGCCCCCGACGGACGGGTCACTCGAGCCGCTGAAATCTCCTCAACCGACAACCGTTGACACCCCCCTCGTTGCCCCGAGACGAGGCGGCAGAAGGTCGGACGGCCGCGCTCTCGGTCGCCGACATTGTACGGGCCGCTCCCCGCCTCCGAAGGTCAACCAGCAGGCGGGCCGGGGCGGGGCGAGGCGGGGCGGCGAGGCGGGGTACGACCTGACCGGCCAGAACGGTCCATGGCATCCGGGTCGCGCCCGTCGGATCGTCCCGGCAGCCCGTCCGCTCCACCCGGCGCGCCCGTGGACGTCGTCGCGTCGGTCGGCGCCCGACCGTCGTCGAGCGCAGCACCGCCGACCTCGCGGTCCGGGGGACCGCGCCGTCCCGGCGGCAACGTGCCTCGCGGAGCCGTTCCTGCTCGCGACCCCCTCAGATCCGCCCAGATCGGCGAGTAGCGCACGATGCAGTACAGGGCCTTGAGCCCGTCCCTCCAATCGATCTTCTTGCCCTGGGCGTAGGTCCTTCCCGAGTACGACACGCCGACCTCGTAGATGCGCCACTCTCCCCCGGCCACCTTGGCCGTGATCTCCGCCTCGAACCCGAAGCGGTCCTCCCGCAGCTCCACCGCCTCGAGAACCTCACGCCGGAACGCCTTGTAACAGGTCTCCATGTCGGTGAGGTTCAGGTTGGTCGACATGTTCGACAGCGTGGTGAGGAACCGGTTGCCCACGCTGTGCCAGAAGTACAGGACCCGATGTGGCTGGGCGGTGTGAAACCGGGAGCCGTACACCACGTCCGCCTTGTCATCGAGGAGTGGAGCCAGCAGGGCGCCGTAGTCCGCCGGGTCGTACTCGAGGTCGGCGTCCTGCACCACGACCAGGGGACCGCGAGCCAGGGCGAAGCCCCGTCGCAGTGCCGCGCCCTTGCCCCGGTTGACCGATTGCTCGACGACGACCACCCTCGGGTCCGAGACGGCGCGCAGTGCCTCGAGGGTGCGGTCGGTCGAGCCGTCGTCCACGGCGATGAGCTCGCGCGTGTACGGGGACGCGAGCACCCGCCCGATGACGCGACCCACCGTCGCTTCCTCGTTGAAGCAGGCCATCACCACCGACAGGCAGGCCTGCTCGTTGGTTGCATCTCCGCTCACGACGAGACCTCCGTCGGGTCCCCACTCCGGACCGCCCGCTCCAGCGGGGCGTCGCCATCGCCCGACGCCTCGCCCTCGTTGTCCGCAGCCCGAGAGGACCGACGTAGTGACAGTAGGCCATCGGCGGCCACCGCCGCCAAGATCACGATCGCCACCTCGCCCGGGGCGCGGAACCTCGTGCTCCCGTAGGTGACGATGACGCCGATCGTGACGGCTGCGACCACGCTGAGCAGCGGAAACACCGGCACTCGGCGCCGGCGAAGGATCACCGCTCCGGCTATGGCGCCGGCGGCGAGCACGTAGTAGCTGAACAGCAGCATCTGGGTCACGGTGAGCTCGTACCCGTCGAACGTGTCGATGTGGGTCTGTTGGATCGGCTGGTAGAGGCCCCACGTCCGCCCAACCCGCGCCGCGACGACCACCGGGACCCGGCTGAGGTGGCCCTTGATGTAGGTCGTGGCGACGTGGCGGAAGTACTGGTCTGCGACCGACTCGTCACCCGGCGGCGGGTGCAGCTTGGCTCCGCATTCGAAGTACCAGGAGCCGAGTGACGGGCCGTAGTACGTGTGGTCGCAGTTCGCCACGACCAGTGTCGGATCGAACTGGCTCGACAGGTACACCGGATGCTTGAAGGTCACCGTGTCGCGCACCAACCACGGGGCCATGGTGACGAGGGCGGCAAGCACCGACAGCCCGCCCAGGCCAAGCCGCCGTCCCAGGTTGTGACCGCGGGCGAGGACGGCGAGCGGCGCGGCGAGGAGCGGCACCAGGAGGACCAGCTCGGAGCGGCTCAGCGCGGCCAGCCCGCAGGCCACCCCCACCCCGATGGCCAGCACCGGGCCCGGTCGGCTCCAGAAGCGGTAGGTGAGGAGCACGGCGACGGCGACCACGAGCATGGCGAGGGGCTCGGCCAGGATCTGGCCGTCGTGCATCCAGAACCCGGGGTAGAGAGCTCCCAGCACCGCGGCGATGATCCCCGCCCGGTCTCCCGCGACCTGCCTGGCGACCAGAGCCACGACCACGATGGTGAGCACGCCGATCAGGCAGATGAGCACCTTGTGCGACGTCAGGCTGCTCAGGTGGATCTTGTCGGCGGCGGCCAGCAGGAGAGGGAGCAGGGGAGGATGATCCGCAGCGGCGACGGACTGATGGCCGTAGACGTACTTGAAGGGCTCGAGGAATCCCTTACCCGCGGCCAGCAGAGACGCCTGTCCGTTGTAGTAGAAGGCGTCGCCCCACAGCGTGAAATGGGCCTTGACGACGAAGACGTAGCAGAGGCGGAGAGCGAGGCCGCTCGCGCACGCGACACTCAACCAAATCCAGAAGGGCCTGGATCGGGCCTGCACGGCGGGCACGCTAGCAGTCGTCCCTGTCACTGCTGTCGACCGTTGGGCCTGGTCCGCTCGTTAGCATGACCACGATGGCGTCATCAACTGGCGGGTCTGGCGGGCCTGCCGCAGCCGGCCTGCCGGGCGGTCCCGGCTTGCCACCCCGGCCCGTGGTCACGGGGCCCGCCGCCCACGCCGACCGCGAGCAGGGGGCGGCCCCGGCCGTCACGATGACGGGCGCCCTCCGCCGGGCCGGCCCGCTCGCCTTCGCGGGCGTCGCCGCCAACGCCGCCAACGTCCTCGTCACCGTCACGATCGCCCACCTGCTCAGCTCCCGCGACTACGGGTCGCTCGGGCAGCTCCTGGTGCTGTTCCTCCTGCTCTCCATGCCGGGGTCGGCCCTCCTCGTGGCCGTCGTGCGCCGGGTCACCGCCTGGTCGATGGCAGGTCAGGCCGACCGGATCGAGCCCTGGGCAGCCAAGGTGCGCCGGTGGGGCCTCGTCGGCCTGGCGCTCCTCGCCGTGGTGGCCTGGCTGAGCCGTTCCTGGATCGCCAGCCTGCTCTCGCTTCCCAGCCCCGACGGGGTGGCCGAGTTCCTGATCGCCGGAGGAGCCTGGGGCCTCCTCTCCTTCGAGCGGGGCCTGATCCAGGCGGATCGCAACTACACCGGTCTGGCCTGGAACCTGTGCGTCGAGGCGGGCGTGCGCACCACGCTCACGGTCGCCCTCGTCGCCGCCGGCCTCGCCGTCGAGGGTGCCGCCCTGGCCCTCCTGGCAGCGATGGCCGCGGCCAT
>JBPYEZ010000021.1:0-6524 GCA_051984395.1 Acidimicrobiales bacterium
TTGTCCAGGATGGCCCCGTGGATCGACCACGCTCCCTTGAAGGGCGTCCAGTAGATGGCGGCGTTGTTGCTGAAGTAGTTGTACCGCCCGATGCCGTCGGGCGTCCCCCGCTCGTCGGTCGTGGGAAAGCCGAGGAAGTAGGCGCCTCCCAGCGACAGGTACTTGGCCAGGATGGCGCCGCAGACCTGATGGCTGCCGGTGGCCGGTGACGAGAACGTCTCGCAGACCGGCCCGTTGCCCGTCAGGGCGCCGTCGGCGAAATCGATATCGATATTGAGGGTCACGCCCCCGAAGCTCTGGTTGGTACCGCCCTGGTACTGGTGGATGCGCTGGTGGTTGAGGTACGCCCCGGGCACGACGCAGCACGTCTCGACCGAGGCGTTGCCGTTCCAGGCCGCGTACCAGATGTCGTCGGGGCTGCCCGGGTTGTGAGCAGCCAGGTCGTCGATCGTGGAGCCCTGGCTCCCGTAGACACCGGAGACGAGCCCGAGCCGGTGGAGCTCGTTCGTCCACGCATCCTCGAAGTTGAGCGTGGCGGGCCGGCAATTGGGGTCGGTGCTGGTGTCGTAGGCCTCCATGTCGAAGTAGATCGGGGTCCCGCCGTTCAGGCCGAAGTTGGACGCACGCTGGGCGGCGTCGTCCGCCGCCTGGACTCCCTCGGTGCCCGCGCTGCCGTCCTCGCTGATGGTGGCCAGGCCACCCTGTTGGACACACGGAGACTGGAGGCCCACGTACAGGGGAGCCAGCCTCCATCCCTGGCCCTGCACCGCGCTCACCCATCCTGCCGAGAGGTTTCCGTCTCCACAGGCCCGGTTCGCACCTCCGATGTAGACCCCGATCCCCCGGTACGGCGACGACAGCCAGCCCTGCATCGTGGAGGAGCTCGGCGCCGAGCAAGTATCGAACGCCTGGCCCGTGTAGACGGCCGCGGCGCGAGCCGGCTGCGCCGAGAGCCGCGTCATGATCACGAGAGCCATGGCGACCAGGACCGGCAGGCAGAGGACGGGCAGCAGGTAGACCCACCGTCTCCGGGGCTTCAGGCTCGAGCCCTCCCGCCCAGGGCTGGCGGTCACTTGTTCGCCTGGAAGGTCGCGAGTATCGACTGGTCGAGCGCGGGACTCGAGTTGTACGACAGCGTGACCAGCACGGCCGACTGCTCGAGGGCGACGACGATGTTTCGCGTGGTGGCGCTAGACGGGTCGATCAGCGCCGGCTGCCCGGCGACCGTCGTGGGCGCAGGACTGAGCACCACTTGCGGGCGCGACTGACTGTCGAGGGGCTCGACGTGCATGGCATCCGTCTTGCCGAGGGCCGTCGCCGGACAGGCCGGATGCGGACCCGCATGACCGAGGTACACCGCGTGTATGTCCAACTCGACGCAGCGGTTGGGGTCGGTCGTCAGGTTGTAGACGAGCCAGTCGCCGGGCACGGCGAAGCGCACGGACTGGTAGGTCACCGGTTTCCACCCGGGCGGGACCGGGGCCGTCGATGCGGAGGGTCCCGCTGTCGTGGCGGTCGCCGGTGCGCTGGTCGTCGTGGTGGTCGGAACCGGCTGTGGTGGCGACGGCGGCGGAACGGCAGAGCTCTGCCCGGCGGCGACGTGGGCGACGGACGAGCTGCCACACCCGGCCAGACCGAGCGCGAGGCAGCCACCCGCGACAACAAGCACCGGCTTCGCTACCGCCATTCCTGACTTCCCCCTCGTCGGCGTCCGCAACCCGGGCCGTCCAGGCCCACGGGAATTGCGCTGCCCTACGACCGCCTGCGAGTGGTTGCCAGGTTCCCCAGTCGAATTACAACCCAGCAGCCCCCCCGGCCGAGCTGGGCGAAACAACAGCTATGGAGCCGCCTTGCTGAAAAAGCTTCCCCCCCTCCTGATGGAATTCAACTTACGGGATCAGGACTATCTGTCAACCCGTCGACAGATACCTATCGGAGGCCGGGGGAGAAAATGAAGTTCAACACCCTGTCCGGGGGGGATTTCCCCGTATTTCCCTCACTCGTTCGGGTTACCCCGCGATGTCGGTCCGGCGGCTTTTCGACAGCGTCCGGTACCTGACGAAGGTCGCCAGCTTCCGCGACTACGGTGACCGCCGGTGCCGACCGCCAAGCGACAACGCAAGCGTGCCTTTCGTCAGGCTCGCCAGGCTCAGGCCCTGGCAGCTCGCCGGCGGACGCGGCTCCTTCGCCGCGGCGGCCTCGTGCTGGCGGTCGTCGCCGTGCTGGTGGTGGTCATCTACTTCGTCAACAAGGGAAGCTCGAAGTCCACGGCAGTCTCTACCTCGACGACGACCGCAGCCGCCAGCACCGCCCAATGCCCGAATCCGAATGGGAGTTCTCCGCGCATGACATCGTTCTCCGCCCCCCCGCCTATGTGCATATCGAGCGGCAAGACCTACTCGGCGACCGTGGAGACGGACGTCGGTACGTTCAATGTCGCCCTTGACGCCAAAACGGCGCCCAAGACGGTCAACAACTTCGTCTTTCTCGCCAGAGAGCACTTCTACGATGGCCTGAACTTCCATCGGGTCATCCCTGGCTTCGTGGTCCAAGGGGGCGACCCTCAGGGCAACGGCACCGGTGGACCGGGCTACAAATTCCCCGACGAGCTGCCAAAGGCAGGGGCGTACAAGATCGGATCCCTCGCCATGGCCAACTCCGGCCCCAACACCAACGGCAGCCAGTTCTTCATCATCACCGGGCCCCAGGGCACCCAGCTGCCTCCCAAGTACTCCCTGTTCGGCACCGTCAGCTCCGGCATCGACGTGGTCAAGCAGATCGAGGCCGGCGGCAGCCAGTCGGGGACGCCGACCACGGTCCACAAGATGACCAAGGTGACGATCACCGAGTCCTGAGCATCTGCGGGGCGCCCAGGGCGATCCGGCCCCAGCGCATCCCCCCCGGTCTTCGAGATCGGGCCGATGCGCTGGACCGGATCACCTTGTGCGTTCGGCCGGCTCACCGGTTCAGCCGGGGAGGACGCTCAGGTCTCGCTCCTGGTGGTCGACGAAGACGGCGACATCGCCGGCACCGGCGACCCCCCATCGGCCGTCGGTGTCCCTGAGCAGGGCCGTGCGCTCCTCGATGCGGGCCACCGCCACCCCTGGAGGCGCCAGCGCCAGCGTGCGGTGCAGCTTCTCGTGCGACCAGCTGGCGGCGTGGGGGATCACCGCCAGCTGCTCCACCAGGCCGAGGCCGATGGTGAAGGCCCCGCCCCTCGGGTCCACCATCGGATCGGTGAGGACCATGGCCCCCGCCGAGGAGCCCGCAATGGTCGCTCCGCCGTGCCAGGCGTCGAGCAACGCGTCCCAGACGAGGGAGTCCTTCAGGACCGACCGGAGGTGCAGTGGGGATCCCCCGCCCAGGTACACGAAGGCGCTGGACCGCACGGCGGCGGCGTTGGCCTCCTGCTCGGCGTCGGGTCGCCCGAGCACCATCAGTCCCTCGGCCCGGCCTCCGATCGAGGAGAACCAGCGCTGGGCGGTGGCCACGGCGCGGTCGGGGTGCTCGTAGGCAGCGGCGGTCGGGAGGACGAGCACCTCGCCGCCGGCCTTGGCCAGCAGCTCGGCGTCGAAGTCGCAACCCTCCTGCCACTCGGCGCCACCGACGAGGGCGATCGTTCCCGCCACGGGGGCGCACGCTACCGTGCCAGATGGAGGCCGGAGGTTACCCGCCAGTAGCATGCCGGTATGTCGACCAAGCGAATTGGAATCGTCGGTTCGGGGATCATGGGCTCGGGCATCGCCGAGTGCGCCGCCGTGTCAGGTCACGAGGTGGTGCTGCGATCCCGTCAGCAGGCGACGGCGGAGAAGGCCGCGACGAGCCTGGAGAAGTCGCTCTCCAAGGCGGTGTCCAAGGATCGGATGAGCGAGGCGGACCGCGATGCGGCCCTCGCCCTCGTCACCGCCACCTCCGAGCTGGAGCGCCTGGCCGACTGCGACCTCGTGGTCGAGTCGGTGGTGGAGGACCTGGCGACGAAGAAGCACCTCTTCAGCGAGCTCGATCGCGTCTGCGGCGACTCCACCGTGCTCGCCACCAACACGTCCACCCTGTCCGTCATCGACCTGGCCATGGAGACGGGACGGCCGGACCGGGTGTGCGGGATCCACTTTTTCAACCCCGCTCCCTCGATGGCGCTGGTCGAGCTCGTCCGCCCGCTCACCGCCAGCGACGCGACCATGACCACGGCCCGCGGCTTCGCCGAGGAATGTGGCAAGACGCCGGTCGAGGTCAAGGACGAGGCCGGGTTCGTGGTGAACGCGCTCCTGTTCCCCTACCTCAACAGCGCTGTCAAGCTCTTCGAGCGAGGAGTGGCGACCAAGGAGGACATCGACGCGGCCATGAAGGGGGGTTGCGGCTTCCCGATGGGGCCGTTCGCGCTCCTCGACCTGGTCGGGCTGGATACCAGCCTGGCCATCCTCGACGCTCTCTACGCCGAGCACCGGGAGCCGAGCCAGGCCGCCGCGCCGCTTCTGCGCCGAATGGTCACCGCCGAGCAGCTGGGACGAAAGTCGGGCCGGGGCTTCTACGACTACCGCCGGTCCTGAGGGGCGCGTGACAATGGGGGCCATGGCCGACAAACCGTGGGTGATGCGGACCTACTCGGGCCATTCGAGCGCCGAGGCGTCCAACCAGCTCTACCGGACCAACCTGGCTCGGGGTCAGACCGGACTGTCGATCGCCTTCGACCTGCCGACCCAGATCGGCTACGACCCCGACTCTCCCGAAGCGGTGGGCGAGGTGGGCAAGGTCGGCGTCCCCGTCGCCCACCTCGGACACATGGCCCAGCTCATGGACGGTATTCCCATGGGCGAGATGAACACCTCGATGATCATCAACGCCACCGCGGCCTGGCTGCTCGGGCTCTACATCGCCAACGCCGAGCGCACCGGTGTCGACGTCAAGGCACTGGCGGGCACCACGCAGAACGACATCATCAAGGAGTACCTGTCCCGGGGCACCTTCATCTTCCCGCCCGAGGCGAGCCGACGGCTCACCGTCGACACCATCGCCTACACCGTGCGGCAGGTGCCCAGGTGGAACCCCATCAACGTCTGCAGCTACCACCTCCAGGAGGCCGGCGCCACACCCGTGCAGGAGCTCGCCTATGCCCTGGCCACCGCCGTCGGCGTCCTGGACGCCGTGCGTGACTCGGGCCAGGTGCCGGCCGAGGAGTTCCCCACCGTGGTGGGCCGCATCTCCTTCTTCGTGAACTCGGGCATCCGTTTCGTCGAGGAGACCTGCAAGATGCGGGCCTTCGCCCGGCTGTGGGACGACATCTGCCGGCACCGCTACGGCGTCGAGGACCCCAAGCTGCGGCGCCTGCGCTACGGAGTGCAGGTGAACAGCCTCGGGTTGACCGAGAGCCAGCCCGAGAACAACGTCCAGCGCATCGTGCTCGAGACCCTGGGCGTGACCCTGAGCAAGGACGCTCGCGCCCGTGCCGTCCAGCTGCCGGCCTGGAACGAGGCGCTGGGCCTGCCCCGGCCGTGGGACCAGCAGTGGTCGCTTCGGATCCAGCAGGTGCTGGCGTACGAGACCGACCTGTTGGAGCACGAGGACATCTTCGACGGCTCCCACGTCGTGGAGGCGAGGACGGCGGAGCTGGCCGAGGCGGCCCGGGCCGAGCTCGACGAGGTCATCGGCATGGGCGGTGCCTTCGAGGCCATCGACGAGCTCAAGGCCCGCCTGGTGCGCAGCCAGTCCGAACGGACGCGCCGGATCGAGACCGGCGAGCTCAAGGTCGTCGGTGTGAACTCCTACACCGACACCGCCCCCTCGCCGCTGAACCCGAGCCCGGAGGAGGAAGGGCTCGAAGGCAACTTCCTCACGGTGGACCCGGCGGTGGAGGCACAGCTGCGCGACGACGTCGCCCGGTGGCGCCAGCAGCGCGACGCGTCTGCCGTCCGACGTGCCCTCGAGGACCTACGCCGGGCGGCGGGCTCGGGCGAGAACGTCATGCCGCCCACCATCGCGTTGGCCCACGCCGGGGGTACGACGGGGGAGTGGGCCGGCGCCTTGCGAGAGGTCTTCGGTGAGTACCGGGCCCCGACCGGCGTGGGTGGCGGTGTCGGTCACCGCGGGAGCGAGATCGCCGGCGCCCGGTCGCGGGTGCGGGACCTGCCGGGGGGTCCCCCCCGGCTGCTCGTGGCCAAGCCGGGCCTGGACGGGCACTCCAACGGCGCCGAGCAGATCGCCGTCGCCGCCAGGGATGCCGGCTTCGAGGTCGTCTATCAGGGCATTCGCCTGACGCCGGCCCAGATCGCGGCGGCCGCCAGGGACGAGGACGTCGACATCGTCGGGATCTCCATCCTGTCGGGCAGCCACCTGCAGCTCGTCCCCGAGATCGTCCGCCTGCTGGCCGAGGAGGGCGTCGACGCGCCGGTCGTCGTCGGGGGCATCGTGCCCGCCGCCGACGTGGCCCGCCTGCGGGCCGCCGGTGTGGTCGCCATCTACACGCCGAAGGACTTCGAGATCAGCCATCTGGTCGAGGAGCTGGCCGAGCTGGCCGAGCGGCACCGGGC
>JBPYEZ010000022.1:0-3659 GCA_051984395.1 Acidimicrobiales bacterium
CCGCCAAGACCTCCCACCGAGGAGTCGAAGCGCGCGACCCCACGCTCCCACGCCGCATAGGCGTTGACCAGTCCGGTGCCCCTCGTCTCGTGCAGGTGCAGTCCGACGTCCACGCCCACCTCGTCGAGGAGCCGGTTGATCCGCCGCGGCGTGGCCATCCCGGTCGTGTCGGCGTAGGTCAACGAGGTGGCCCCGGCGCCGAGCACCTGGTCGCCCAGACGCGCCACCCGCTCAGGGGCCAGATCTCCCTCGTACGGAGACCCGAAGGCGCACGACACCACAACGTCGATCGGCACGTCGCCGACGGCACCGCCGATGCTCGCGACCTGGGCGACGGACTCGTCGATCGACATGTGGACATTCCGCCGGTTGTACTCCGGCGAGGCGGAGACGGTCACCGAGAGCGCATCGACGCCAGCCTCGAGGGCGAGCTGCGCCCCTCTCAGGTTCGGAACCAGCGCCACGTACCGCACCTCGGGCCGCCGAGGCAGCCCCGACATCACCTCGGCCGCCCCCGCCATGGCCGGCACCGCCGAGGGCGAGACGAAGGCGACGGCCTCGATCTCCCGCAGACCTGCGGCCACGAGCGCCTCCACCACCGCCGCCCGGGCATCGATGCCCACCGGCGATTCGGCCTGGAGCCCGTCTCGGGGACCCACCTCGCGGATCTGCACGGTCGTCGGTCTCCCAGGACCGCTCATACCGGCGGCACGCCGTGGCGGCGCTCGGTGAAGCCCCGATGCTTGGACCGGGCCAGGGCCAGACGGGCCACCAGCTCGTCGCGCAGCTGGTCAGGCTCGATCACGGCGTCGATCACGAGGTCGGACGCCAGCCGCAGCAGGTCGACGTCGTTCTCGTACTCGGCCCGTCGCTCGGCGACGAAGGCCGCCCGCTCGGCTGGGTCCTCGATCGCCGCGATCCGGTTGGCGTAGACGGCGTTCACCGCCGCCTCGGGACCCATGATGGCGATCTGAGCGGAGGACAGTGCGATGCAGCTGTCGGGCTCGAACGCCGGTCCCGCCATGGCGTAGAGCCCCGCTCCGTAGGCCTTCCGCACGATGACGGACAGCTTCGGGACCGTCGCCTCCGACACGGCGGTGATCATCTTGGCGCCGTGGCGGATGATGCCAGCCCGCTCGACGGTGGTGCCGACCATGAAGCCGGGCACGTCGGCCAGGAAGATCAGGGGAACGTTGAAGGCATCGGCGCACCAGATGAAGCGGGCCGCCTTGTCGGCCGAGTCGACGAAGAGCACACCGCCCTTGCGCAGCGGGTTGTTGGCCACGATGCCGACCGCCTGGCCGTCCAGTCGGGCCCACCCGACGACGAGCTCGTTGGCGAAGTCGGGCTTGATCTCGAAGAACGATCCCTCGTCCACCAACCCGTCGATGAGGTCGTGCATGTCGTAACCAGCTCGCGGCGAGGCCGGGATCGTCCCCGCCGTCAGCGATGTGGCCGGCCGAACGGCGTCGGCGGACGGTGGCTCCTCCCGCCACGACCCGGGCATATAGGAGAAGTACGCCTTTGCCGCGGCGATGGCGGCGGCGTCGTCGCTCGCCAGCCCATCGGCCGAGCCCGAGATGGTGGCGTGCATGCGGGCGCCACCCATCTCCTCCAGCGTCGTGTGCTCGCCGATCACCATCTCGGCCATGCGAGGCGACCCGAGGTACATCGAGGCGTTCCCCTCGACCATGAAGACGACATCGCAGAAGGCGGGGATGTACGCTCCCCCGGCCGCCGACGGCCCGAACAGGGAACAGATCTGGGGAACCCTTCCCGAGAGCCGAACCTGGTTGTAGAAGATCCTGCCCGCGCCCCGCCGGCCGGGGAACAGCTCGACCTGGTCGGTGATGCGGCCGCCGGCCGAGTCGACCAACCAGAACACCGGTAGCTCGTGGCTCATGGCGTACTCGGTGAGGCGGACGATCTTCTCGACCGTGCGGGCGCCCCACGATCCCGCCTTCACCGTGGTGTCGTTTGCCATCACGCACACCGGCCGCCCGGCCACGGTCCCTCGACCGGTCACCACGCCGTCGGCCGGCAGGTCACCGGCGAGGGCGTTGGCCAGCAGGGCGTCCTCCACCAGCGATCCTTCGTCCAGCAACAGCGCCAGGCGATCGCGTACGAAGAGCTTGCGCTGGCGGGCCAGCTTCTCCGCGCCCGTCGCCCGGTTGCCGTCGATCGCCCGCCGCGAGAGCTCGGCGATGTCCTGAGCGCCACGGTCACCGTCGGACGAGGCCGACGGGGCCGCGCCGCCGAGGGATCCGGGCGCCCGCCCGGTCGTGTCGCGTTCGGTCACGTCCGGCGGATGGCGAGGATGGCCACGTCGTCGGTCAGGGGCTCCGAGGCGAAGTCCCGCGCCGCCTCGAGGAGCGTCTTGCACAGCGCGGTCAGGTCCTGGCCCGGGTCGCGGCGAAGGATGCCGGCCACCCGGTCCTCGCCGAACAGCTGCTCACCCGAGCGGGCCTCCGCCAGCCCGTCGGTGTAGAGCAGCAGCACGTCGCCGGGATCGAGCGGGAGCTCCCTGCTGGTGTAGCTGCCCTTGGGATCGAGGGTGAGCAGCGGACCGGTCGACCGCATCGGCCGCACCTCGCCGCCGTGCCAGATCCAGGCCGCCGGGTGGCCCGCCGAGGCGAACCGCAGGGTGCCTGCCATCTGGTCGAACACGACGGCGCACAGCGACACCAGCTCTTCCGGCCGACCCTGGGCGGAGAGCACCACGTTGAGCTCCTCGACGGCCTGACCCGGATCGCGGTACTGGCGGAGGAACACCCGGAGAAGGTACTTGACCTGGAAGGCGGTAATGGACGCCTCGATGCCATGTCCTCCCACATCGCCGATGACCGCCGCCAGGCGCGTGAGTGCGGTCGGGGCGATGTCGTAGAAGTCGCCCGCCATGGCCCCCGCGCCCGGCTGGTACACGTGGCCCACCTCGAAGCCCTCGATGTCGGGCAGGTTCGCCGGCGCCAGCCGCTCGGACCACCGCATGGGCGCCAGCTCCTCCTGGGCCAGCACCTCGGCCGCCCGCCGCTCCAGCAGCGACCGCTCCTCGGCCAGCCGGGCCGCCGACAGGAACCGCGGTCCGTAGCGAAGCGAGATGGCGATCGGCACGAGCACGAGGAGGAACGGAAGCTGGAGCCACGCGTGGGGCAGGAAGGCGGTGATGAAGGCGCTGAGCCCCAGCAGCGAGTAGAGGACCGTGGTGTGGAAATCCTTGTCGAAGGCCGAGCGGGCCAGCATCAGAGCCTCGTCGGGGCTGTCGTGGTCGACGACGTCGCGCTCGATGCGTCTGCAGGCCCGCAGGAGGCGGCGACTGGAGCGGGCCCAGACGTACGCCGCCACCCCACAGGCCACCGCCACAGCGATCAGCACGGGCTGATGGACGATCACTGCGCGACCCTAACGCCGCCGGGCAGCGCCAACTGTGGGCGGACGCTCCGCCAGACGCTCACCGCGATCGTCTCCTGACCCGCAGCTTGAGGGGAGTCGGCCCGAAACCGAGGTCCTCCCTCAGCTTGCGCTCCAGGTACCGCAGGTAGGTCGGCGGCAGGCTGCGGTTGGCAAAGAGGGTGAACGTGGGCGGGTCGCTGGCCCCCTGCACCGCGTACAGGACCCGCGCCCCCGCCGGTGCGGGATGGGCGGCCTGGGCCGCCCGCAGG
>JBPYEZ010000023.1:0-13812 GCA_051984395.1 Acidimicrobiales bacterium
GGCGTTCCGCTCGACCGACGGCGACCCCATCGCCGGCGGCTGTCTGGCCACCGGACTGCGGGCCCTCAATGCCGTTCCGGCCGTCAACGCCAGCCCACCGGGTTGGGTGACCGCCCTCGACCTTCCCCTCATCGCCGGCCGGGGCGTCATCCGCTGAGGGGGCGGGCGCGGCGCGCCGCGAGCGACCTGGGCCCTTAGGTCACCGCCTCTCGAGGGCCGACTCGAGACGCGCCTGGTAGTCGTCGGCGAGCCCCCAGAGCTGGGCCTCGGCGTCGCCGGTGAACGAGGGGCCGTGCATGAGGCCGAGCGTCGCCGGCTGGAGGCCGGCCAGCTTGCGGATCGTCGGAGCGGTCGCCGGGGTGAGGCAGGTGGCCCGGAACACGTCCTCGGCCATGACCGCCGGCTCGAGGAGGTCTTCTCGGGTCAGGGCCGGGCTCGGCCCCATCGCCGTGAACAGGTCGCCGCAGAGCAGCGTGGCGGTCGTCTCCTCGAACAGCACGTGGGCGTCCCAGCCGTGCGGGACGTGGGGGGTGTCGATGCTGCGGATCCGCTTGCCCCCGAGGTCGAGCACCTCGTCGTCGGCCAGCTGGCGCGGCGGCCGGTCGGCCAGGTCGTTCACCGACACGATGCAGCCCATGGCCGGATGGGCGACCTCGGCGCGAGGTGCCATCGCCAGCCACCGGTTCATGGCTCCGCACTCGTCGGCCTCGACGTGGCCGAAAGTGATCCAGCGCAGGCGCTCGGCGGGCACGACGCCGGTCGCCGCCGCGCTCACCAGCGGGAACAAACCGTGGAGGCCGGCGTGGAACAGCAGCGGCTCCTCGGCATCCACCAGAAACTGGTTGAACATGAAGTTGGCGTCCGGGACGAACGTCGAGAGCCGGTAGATGCCCTCGGCGATCTCCTCCACCTCGGTCTCCATCAGGCGACCCTCCTCGTCTCGCGACCCGGCCCGGGTAGGACCTTACGCACTCTGCTTGTCGTCGTCCCGCTCGATCCGTCGTCCCGCCCGATCCGTCGCCCGGCGGGCCTGCCGCCTCTCGACGCGGCAGCATGGGGTGCGACCGGCCACGAGAGGTGGGGGGCACCGACATGTCAGACGTCACCGTCTACGGCGCCCCGTGGTGCCCCGACTGTCGCCGGGCGAAGAAGTTCCTCGGCGAGCACCGCGTGGACTACCACTGGGCGGACATCGATCAGCTCCCGGACGCGGTTGGCGTCGTGGAGGCGCTGCAAAACGGGGGCCGAACCATTCCCACGGTCGTCTTCCCCGACGGGACCCATCTCGTCGACCCCACCAACGAGCAGCTGGCTCGGAAGCTCGGCCTGAGCATCAGCGCCTCCCGCGGCTTCTACGACCTCGCCATCATCGGCGGCGGCCCGGCTGGGTTGGCGGCCGCGGTGTACGCCGCTCGCGAGGGAATCGACGCCGTGGTGATCGACCGGGCCGCCCTGGGTGGCAACGCCGGGACGACCGAGCGGGTCGAGAACTACCTCGGGTTTCCGGAGGGGATCGGCGGTGCCGAGCTGGCGGAGCGCTTCGTGGCCCAGGCCCAGCGCTACGGCGTCGAGCTCGTCTCGGCCATGGGCGTGGAGGGCTTCGGTGCCGACGGGGACGACGTGAAGGTCCGGCTGGGGACCGGCCAGCAGCTCAACGCCCACACCGCCCTGATCGCCACCGGATCGTCCTATCGCCGCCTCGGGGTACCGGGCGAGAGTGACCTCATCGGCGCGGGCGTCCATTTCTGCGCGACCTGCGACGGTCCCTTCTACCGGGGAGCGGGCGAGCTGCTCGTCGTCGGGGGAGGGAACTCCGGGCTCGAGGAGGGCCTGTTCCTGTCGCAGTTCGCCGATCGCGTCCGCGTCGTGGAGTTCGCGTCCGAGCTCAGAGCCTCGCGGCTCCTCCAGGACAAGGTGCGGGAGAGCCCACAGTTCGAGATCCACCTCGATACGGAGATCACCGAGCTCGTCGGTCGCCATCGGCTCGAAGCGGTCGTCGCCCGGGATCGAGGCTCAGGGGAGATGCACAGGTGGTACCCGGCGGCGGCGTTCGTCTTCATCGGGCTCGACCCGAACACCGGCTTCGCCCGCGGAACCGTCGACGTCGACCGGTGGGGCTTCGTGGTCACCGACGACCAGCTCCAGACCTCGGTGCCGGGCGTGTTCGCGGCCGGCGACGTGCGCGCCGGGTCGACCAAGCAGCTGGCTTCGGCCGCCGGCGAGGGTGTCACCGCGCTCCTCATGATCCGCCAGTACCTGCAGCGCCATTCCCACCTCCCGCGGATCGAGGTGAACGCCTGACAGGAGATGGTTGGCGACGACAGTCGGGTGGGCGCCGTCGCTCGTTGACCCTCGGCGGACCGCTGAATTACCGTGCCCCGCACCAACCCGCGTGGGGGGAGGCCGATGGGTGACCCTGGGATTCCCGGCACCTCACTAGACCCGGAGCTACTGAGCCCGGGCCGGCACGTCGAGGTGCGGAACCGGTTCACCGGCGCGTGGAGCCGAGGCTTCGACATCGCCGAGGTCGTCCCCGGCGGGTACCGCATCCGACGACTCTCGGACGGCAGCCTCCTCCCGACGCTGTTCCCCCGCGACGACGTCCGCCCTCGACCCCCGAAGAAGGCCGGCCTCTGGTGGTACCGATGACTGACGGAGGGCCGTCAACCAGGCCTCGAACTCGAGTCGGCGGCGGATCCATCGCAGCGCTTCGCTCTCCGTCATGCCCTACCACCCCATGCTGATGCAGTCTTGTCGTTAATATACAGACCTGTATCTGGAAGTCAAGGCTGATCAGTCCTGGCATCATGGTTGCCATGCCGGTGGAGAAGCTGACTCCCAAGCGCCGTCGCCAGCTCACGCGGCAGACCCTGGTCGAGGCGGCGGCCGAGGTCTTCGCCAAGAAGGGCTTCCACGGGGCCTCGCTGGAGGAGATCGGCGAGGTCGCCGGCTTCAGCCGGGGCGCCATCTACTCCAACTTCGGCAGCAAGGAGGAGCTCCTCTTCGGCGTGCTCGAGCACTACATGGACCTCGAGCTCGACGCCGTCATTGCCGCCATCGAGGAGACGGGCCGCCCCGATCCGGTCACCGATGCCGTCGCCGCCACCGCCGCCTGGGAGACGGTCCAGCGACTCACCTCCAGCTGGCCCACCCTGGCCCTCGAGCTGCGTTTGACGGCCCTGCGGAACCCGGAGGTCCGCAGGCGGCTGGTCGACTTCGAGCGCAAGACCACCGAGAAGATCGCGCGCCTGATCGAAGAGGAGTGGGCCCACCGGGGCGCGCGACCGCAGATCTCGGCCCGCGACTTCGCCGACCTCAGCCGGGCTGCGGTCGAAGGCCTGAGCCAGCTCGCGGCCATCGACGAGGAGGAGGCACCCCGCTACCGTCATCTGGTGGAGCAGCTCTTTGTGCTGCTGGGCTCCGCCGTCCTCGAGACCGGGGAGACCTGAGCCGAATGGACGCGCACACGGCCATCGCCCAGCTCGTCTACGGCTACGCCGAGCGGATCGACGCCGGGGATCTGGACGGCGTGGCCGAGCTCTTCGCCGCCGGCAGGGTCACGGCCGAGGGCAGCGACGCCGTCAGGGCGGGACGGGACGACGTGCTCGAGATGTACCGGCGATCGACCCGCATCCACGACGACGCGGGCACGCCGAAGACCAAGCACGTCACGACCAACCTCATCGTCGAAGTGGACGAGGCGACCGGCACGGCGCAGGCGCGCTCGTACTTCACCGTGCTCCAGGCCACGCCCGAGCTCACCCTCCAACCCGTCATCGCCGGGAGGTACCACGACCGCTTCGAGCGGTGCGAGGGGACCTGGCGGTTCGCCGAGCGCCACATCATCTGCGACCTCTTCGGCGACCTCAGTCACCACCTGCTGTAGGCCCCTCGGCGCCTCCGCGTCTCCGTCCGCTGCATGGCTGCCCACTAGCGTGGTCGGCCGTGATCAGGAGGTTTGCCCACCGTCGGCACCGGGGACGAGCCCGTGCTGCCGGCGCGGTCGCCTCCATGCTGGCTGTCGGTGGGTTGGCCGTCGGCGGGCTGGCTGCGTGTGCCACGTCGGGCCCGCCCGCCGGCCGCGCCGCCTCGGTGACGGGCTCCCCGACCAGCTCCACCACGACGAGCACCACCGCTCCGACGACGACCACGACAGTAGACCCCGGAACGCTGCCCCAGACTGCTCAGAAGCCGGTGGCCAGTGGCCCGATGTTCGATGCCGGGGTGAACGGCCTGTGGCAGGCGGTCGTGACCGACGATCCGGCGCCGGCGATGGCGTTCTTCTTTCCGCTCACGGCCTATCTCCAGGTGAAGGCCATCTCCAACCCGGCGAGCGACTGGCACAACCGATTGGTGGCGGCCTATGACCGCGACATCCACTCGCTCCACCTTCGCCTTGGTTCCAGTGCGACGCGGGCGCAGCTCGTCGGCATCGACGTGCCGCAGTCCCAAGCCGAGTGGATAACCCCGGGAGTCGAGTACAACAAGGGCAGCTACTGGCGGGTCTACGGCACGACGGTCCGCTACACGATCGACGGCCGGACCCAGTTGTTCACGGTGGCGTCACTCATCTCGTGGCGAGGCGAGTGGTACGTCGTGCATCTCAGCTCCATCTCCTGAGTCGCGGGCGCCGGTAAGCTGATTCGCAGCACGGGAGGGGGGGACTGTGGCGCTGCCCATCGAGGGCTACGGGGTCATCGGCGACACCCACACCGCCGCCCTGGTCGGACGGGACGGCTCGATCGACTGGCTGTGCGTTCCCCGGTTCGACTCCGCCGCCTGCTTCGCCGCCCTGCTGGGGGACGAAAGCAACGGCCGTTGGAAGCTGGCACCCGCCGCCCCGGTGCGGGCCACGCGCCGTTGCTACTGCGGTGATTCGCTGGTGCTGGAGACCGAGCTCGAGACCGACGACGGCATCGTCAGGCTGACCGACTGGATGCCCGTCAGCGGCGGGGACCCGGAGGTGCGTCGCCTGGTCGAGGGGGTCCGAGGCCAGGTGCGCATGCACATGGAGCTCGTGATCCGCTTCGACTACGGGTCGGTGGTGCCCTGGGTCCAGGATCTCGACGGCGTCATTGCGGCGATGGGCGGGCCCGATGCGCTCTTCCTGTGGTCGCCGGTGCGCACACACGGCGAGCGCCTCACCACGGTGGCCGACTTCACGGTGGCCGAGGGCGAACGTCTCCCGTTCGTGCTCGCCTGGCGACCCTCCCACCTGGAGCCGCCGGCGGCCCCGGCCGAACCGATCAGCTTCGAAGAGACCAGACAGTGGTGGGAGGAGTGGGCCGGGCGCTGCACCTACAGCGGGCCGTGGCGCGAGGCGGTGGTGCGCTCGCTGCTCACCCTCAAGGCGCTGACCTACGCCCCCACCGGAGGCATCGTCGCCGCCGTGACGACGTCGCTGCCCGAGGAGCTGGGCGGGGTGCGCAACTGGGACTACCGGTTCTGCTGGCTGCGGGACGCCACCCTGACGCTGTACTCGCTCGTGGCCATGGGCTACGGGCACGAGGCGGTGTCGTGGTGGTACTGGCTCATGCGGGCGGCCGCCGGCGACCCGGCCCAGGTCCAGATCATGTACGGCCCGGCGGGAGAGCGACGGCTCACCGAGCTCGAGCTTCCCTGGCTGCCGGGCTATCAGGGATCGGCGCCCGTGCGGGTCGGCAACGCCGCCTCCGACCAGTACCAGCTCGACGTCTACGGGGAGATCGCCGACGCCATGTACCTGGCCATGGAGGCCGGCTTCGACGACGAGGGGCCGGGCTGGGCCGAGGCGATGGAGGTGCTCGACTTCCTGGAGCGCGCGTGGCGCGAGCCCGACGAGGGGATCTGGGAGATACGCGGTCCGCGACGCCACTTCACCCACTCCAAGGTCATGGCCTGGGTGGCCATGGATCGGGTGGTGAAGCTCGTCGAGCAGTTCGGCACGACCGGCCCCGTCGACCGCTGGCGCGAGGTGCGCGACGAGATCCGCACCGAGATCCTGGCCAAGGGTTGGAACGCCGACCGATCGGCCTTCACCCAGTCCTACGGCTCCGACCGCCTCGACGCCAGCGTGCTGCTGATGCCGGCGGTGGGATTCCTCCCCGCCACCGACGAGCGCATGCGGGCGACGGTCGACACGATCCAGCGGGAGCTGTGCCACGACGGTCTGGTGCTGCGCTACCAGACCGGCGGCGGCAATGTGGACGGGCTGCCCGGGAGCGAGGGCGTCTTCCTGGCGTGCTCGTTCTGGCTGGTGGACGACCTCGCCCTCATGGGTCGCACGGCGGAGGCCCGGTCGCTGTTCGAGCGCCTGCTCGGTCTGCGCAACGATGTCGGCCTGCTGTCGGAGGAGTACGCCCCCGAGACGGGGAGACAACTGGGCAACTTCCCCCAGGCCTTCTCCCACGTGGCTCTCGTGAACTCGGCGCGTGTCCTGGCGACGTGTGAGGCGGCGGAGAGCGCCGGCGGCTCGCTACGAGCTCCCGACGCCCCGTAGCCCGGCCCAGGCCAGCTCGGCGATGCGGTGAGCCAGCTCGTCGGGATCGATGTCGATCTCCTTGCGGTCGGCACCATCGGTCGTGACGGCTCCGTCACGGCGGCCGTCGCGCGCAGCGAGGGATCGACGGCTGACCACGTGGCTGCTGGCACCTTCGGCCATCCCGACCACCGCGTAGGCGAGCAACCGACGGTGCGCGTTGTCGATGTCGGCGTCGATCCGGTCGGCGACGGCCTCGGCGATCGAGTCCTCGACACGGCGGACGGCGGCGCTGAACTCCTCGTCGCGCCGGGCGAGACTGCCGAAGAGCAGGCGGAAGGCGTTCTCGTGTACCGCGACGAAACGGAAATACGCGGCGAACCCGGCCTCGACCTGTTGGCGCGGCCCGGTCGCGGTCGCCGTGGCCTTGGTGATGGCTTCCATCAGCCTGGCCCCCACGTCGTCGAGCAGCTCGAGGTAGAGGGCCCGCTTCGACCGAAAATGCTGATAAAGCACGGGTTTGGTGACGCCGGCGCCCTCGGCGATGTCGTCCATCGACGTGACGTGGAAGCCGTTGGCGGCGAAGGTCTCGAGGGCTACGTCGAGCAGCTGGCGACGGCGCTCCGGGGCCGGCAGCCGGGGACCGGGAGTACGAGCGGGATCGACGCGATTGGCCGGAAGGCCGGCTCCCCCGGTGGGCAGACGCCCACGAGAACGGTCAAAAGCGTCCATCCGTCACACGGTAACGGGTGACACTGGCCACAGGCGCTCTGGTCAGGCAGGAACCCACCTGGGAGCGCCGAATCATCCAGGTCATGCGCCCTCCGCAGGCGACGCCGTCATCCGTGTCGCGGCGCCCTCCTGAGCCCCTCCGGCCTCCTCCGGCCGCCAACGCCGGCATCACCCTGTTGATGGTCCAGGCTCGGCGGCGGCGGTTCCGGCGGGTGTTCCCACCGCGGCGATAGCCGACGTACCGGCGCCCCCGCCCTCGTCAGCACTGGACGACCCAGCGCGTCAGTACTGGATGACCGAGCGGGCCACCTCGCCCGTCTTCATGGCGTCGAAGGCCTCGTTCACCTCTTCGAGCGTGATGGTGCGGGAGACGAGTTCGTCCAGCTTGAGCTGACCCTTCTTGTAGAGGTCGATCAGCTTGGGGACGTCACGCTGCACGTCGGACGACCCGTACCAGCAGCCCTTGATCGTCTTCTCCTGGAGCACGACGCCGAAGAAGGCGGGCAGGTTGATCATGGCGTCCATCTTGGGCACGCCCACGAGGATGGCCTGTCCGCCCCGTCGCGTCATGGTGATGGTCTGGTCGATCGTCTTCTCCAGGCCGATCACCTCGAAGGCGACGTCCGCTCCCCGCTGCGAGGTCATCTCCATCACCTGGCTCACCGGGTCGCCCTGGCTGGCGTTGACCGTCGCCGTGGCCCCGAACTGCTTGGCCATCGACAGCTTGGTCTCGTTCATGTCGATGGCGATGATCTCCGCCGCCCCGGCGATGCGGGCGCCCTGGATCACGTTGAGGCCGACGCCTCCACAGCCGACCACGGCGACGGTGTCGCCGGAGTGGATGTCGGCGGTGTTGAGGGCCGCCCCCGCGCCGGTGAGCACGCCGCATCCGATGAGGGCGCCCAGCTTGAGATCAAAGTCGGCGGGGATCTTGACGGCGCCGACCTCCGGTACCACCGTCACCTCCGAGAACGTGCCCGACGCGGCCATCTGCGGCAGGGGCGCGCCCTGCGAGGTCATCCGGGGGGTCCCGTCGAGCAGCCCACCGGTCATGAGCGCCGTGCTGGCGCCCTCGCAGAGCTGAGGCTGGCCCCGCTTGCAGAAGAAGCAGACCCCGCACTGCGGCACCCACGAGATGACCACGTGGTCGCCGGGTGCGAGCTTGGTCACCCCGGCACCGACCTCCTCGATGATCCCGGCGCCCTCGTGCCCGAGGACCATCGGCGCGGGGGCTGCCATCGTCCCGTTCTGCATCGACAGGTCGGAGTGGCAGACACCCGAGGCCGCCATGCGCACCTTGACCTCGCCAGCGTGGGGCGCCTCGGTCTCGACGTCGTCGCGGATCTCGAGCGGCTGGTCGATGCCGATCAGGACTGCGGCCTTGCCCATCGTGCCTCCCTGTGTCACCTGTCTTCTGAAACAGATTCTCGTTTCGCATCGTTCCACACCAACGGGAGCCGGCGAAACCCGGCGAAAGCCGTCCCTACCATCGGCCCCAGCCGGCCGACTCGAGGAGCCTGGCCAGCCTGCCCGGCAGGTCGGCCAGGGCGAAGTGCCGCCGGGCCACCCGGGCGTTGTGCTCCAGCACCGACTGGTCGGGTTGGTCCAGCCAGCGGGCCAGCGGGGCCGGGTCGTCGGCCCGCAGCCAGCGAAAGCCGAACCCGGCCAGCTCCGCCGCTACCGGATAGTCGCCGACGGCGAGGGCCCGATGATGGATCGCCGACTCGACCGTTGGATTGCCGAACCCCTCCCAGGCGGAGGGGAACACGACCGCGTCGCACGCCGCGTAGGCCCCGGCCATCCCGGCATCAGGCCCGTGTGGCCCGGGCCCGTGGATGACGGGCACGACGGCTTCGTCGAGGACGCGCGCCAGCTCGGGTCCATAGCCCTCCTCCGCCGGACCCAGGAGCCAGTACACGGCGCCCACGGACTCGGCCAGGGCCACGCCGGCGGGCACGTTCTTTCGGGCGATGGCTCTGGTGGGCTGGAGCAGGAGGCGGGCCTGGTCGTCCAGGCCCATGGCCCGGCGGGTGGCGGAGCGGCGGTCGGGCGCCGTGGTGGGGTCGAACGCACCGGTGTCGAAGGCGTTGCGGATCGTCACCGCGTCGATGGCCCGCTCGGCCAGCTGGCGGCGGCTCAGGTCGTTGATCGTCACGTGTCGCCAGCACGGGTCGGTCGGAGGCGGACCGTGGTGGGCGAAGCGGGAGCGCTGCCAGGGCAGGTCGTGATGGCGGAGGACGACGGGCCGCCCGGCCACGACCTTGGCCACCACCGACGCGGCCCCGGGATTGAGCGGGAGCGAGAGGAGGTTCTCGACCACGACCAGGTCGGCGGGAGCCACCGCGTCGGCCATCTCCGCGGCCGTGGGTGGTTGGGGAGCGCCCATGGCCAGGCCGGGCAGGAGCCGATCGACGGGCCCCTCGCCTGCCACCGTCCGCACGGCGAAGCCGAGCTCGCCGAGCGCCCAGGCCCACTTGGCCGCCTCCACGCCGACACCGTCAGCGCCCATGAGCCGGAAGGACACGATCGCTGCGGTGGGCACGGCGGGAGGCTCTCCTGGGAACCCGCGGGGGTGACCCCGGCGGTCGCTTCACGCTACCGTCCTGGCCGTGGCCGACGAGCTCCTCTATTCGCAGGCGGACGGGGTGGCGCGCCTGACGATCAACCGACCGGAGCGGCGCAACGCCATCTCCTGGGGCGTGATCTCGGGCATGCGGACAGCCCTGGCCCAGGCCAAGGACGATCCCGATGTGCGGGTCGTCGTGCTGACGGGAGCGGGTGAGAAGGCCTTCTGCGCCGGCGCCGACCTGGGCGGCATGGCCGACGGCGACGACGGCTTCCTCGCCCAGCACGACGGACGGGGCGAGATGGCCCGGCTGTTCGACGACCTGTGGCAGCTGGGCAAGCCCACCATCGCCCGGGTTCGGGGCTACGCCCTCGCCGGCGGCTTCGGGCTGGCCCTGGCCTGTGACTTCGTCGTCGCCGCCGAGGACGCCCGCTTCGGCACCCCCGAGATCGACGTGGGACTGTGGCCGTACATGATCACCGTTCCCCTCGTCCGCTCGATGGCCCCCAAGAAGGCACTCGAGCTCATGTTGACCGGCCGTCGGGTCGGGGCGGAGGAGGCGGACCGACTGGGCTTCGTCACGTCGGTCGTCCCCGTGGACGGTCTGGACCACGCCGTCGACGAGCTGGCGGGCACCCTGGCGGCCAAGCCGCCGTCGGTGGTGAAGCTGGGCCGCGACTCGTTCTACGCCACGTGGGACCTGGCCGCCGCCGACGCGCTCCGCTACCTCCACCCCATGCTGACGATCACGACGATGACCGATGACGCGCGCGAGGGAATCGCCGCCTTCGCCGAGAAGCGGCCCCCTCGCTGGAGCGGGAGGTAACGGCGAGTGACCGAGCCCAAGCCGCCTCCGCCCGATCTGCACGACTGGAAGCCGCTGGTCGAGGACCTGGCCGGCCGCCGCGAGCGGGCCATGGCCATGGGTGGCGAGCAGCAGGTTGCCCGCCAGCGGTCGCTCGACAAGCTGCCGGTGCGCGAGCGGCTCGAGATCCTGCTCGATCCGGGAACCTTCGTCGAGTACGGGCTGCTCGCCGACTCGATGGATCCCGAGCTGGCGTCGAGCAAGGGCTACCTGGCTGCCGACGGCATGGTCGCCGGTATCGGCGAGATCGAGGGCCGGCGGGTCGCCGTGTGCGCCTACGACTTCACCGTGCTGGCCGGCTCCATGGGCGCCGTGGGCGAGGCGAAGACGGCCCGACTGCGCGAGCTGGCCCTGCGCCAGCGCATTCCGGTCGTGTGGCTGCTGGACTCGGCGGGCGCCCGCATCCAGGCGACGAGCGGGTCGACGTTCGCCGCCGCCGGGGCTCTGTTCCGTGAGCAGGTGACGCTCTCGGGCGTCGTCCCCATGGTGGCGGCGATGCTCGGGCACTGCGCGGCGGGGACGGCGTACATCCCGGCGCTGGCGGATTTCGTGCCGATGGTGAAGGGGATCTCGTCGATGGCCCTCGGCGGGCGTCACCTGGTCAAGGCGGCGACCGGTGAAGACGTGTCGGAGGAGGAGATGGGCGGCTCGACCGTCCACACCACGATCAGCGGGGTGGCCGACCTGGAGGTCGCCGACGACGCCGAGTGCCTGGCGGCCGTGCGCTCGTACCTGTCGTTCTTCCCGTCGCACAACCGTCAGCCGCCGCCCGTCCGTCCCGTGACCGATCCCGTCGACCGGCGCTGCGAGGAGCTCTACGACATCGTGCCCACCGCGCCCCGCCGGGCCTACGACATGGACCGCGTCGTGCGCACGATCGTCGACGACGGAGAGTTCTTTCCGATGAAGCCGGGCTGGGCCCGGAACGTCCTCACCGGCCTGGCCCGCATCGGCGGCGAGCCGGTCGGCATCGTCGCCAGCCAGCCCAAGGTGCTGGGGGGCACCCTCGACGTGAACTCCGCCGACAAGGCGGCACGCTTCGTCTGGCTGTGCGATGCGTTCGGCATCCCTCTGGTGTTCCTCCAGGACGTACCGGGCTTCACCGTGGGGTCGGCGGTCGAGCGCCAGGGCATCATCCGCCACGGTGCCAAGATGCTGTTCGCCGTCTCGGAGGCCACCGTGCCCAAGGTCACGGTCGTGATGCGGAAGGCCTACGGCGCCGGCTACTTCGTCATGAACGGCACCGCCTACGAGGCGGACTACATCGTGGCCTGGCCGACGGCCGAGATCGCCGTCATGGGCCCCGACGGGATGGTCAACATCATCATGCGCAAGCAGCTCGAGGCGATCCCCGAGGGCGAGGAGCGCACGCGAGCGCGGCTGGAGATGGCCGAGCAGCTTCGTCGCAACATCGACCCCTACATCGCCGCCGGCCACGCCCAGGTCGACGACATCATCGATCCGGCCGAGACTCGCACCGCGATCTGGCGGGGGCTCCAGGTGGCCAAGACGAAGGTCGTCGACCGGCCCTGGCGCAAGCACGGGGTGCTCCCGGTCTGAGCGCGGTGTCGCCCGGTCCGACGCGGTAGACCGTCCGACGCGGTAGAACGTCGAGATGGCCCCGCGAGCGCTGATCACCGGCATCACCGGCCAGGACGGCTCACATCTGGCCGAGCTGCTCCTCAGCAAGGGCTACGAGGTGATCGGCATGCTGCGCCGGAGCAGCACCGTGAACTTCGAGCGCATCGCCCACATCCAGGATCGCGTGACACTGGTCACCGGCGACCTCCTCGACGAGGTCTCGATGATCAACATCCTGCGGGCGCACCGGCCCGGTGAGGTCTACAACCTGGCCGCCCAGTCCTTCGTCCAGACGTCGTGGAGCCAGCCGGTCCTGACCGGGGAGACCACGGCGCTCGGGGTGACCAGGGTGCTCGACGCCATCCGCATCGTGGATCCGGCCATTCGCTTCTACCAGGCCAGCGCCAGTGAGATGTTCGGAAAGGTGCGGGAGTCGCCCCAGCGCGAGACGACGCCCTTCTACCCCCGCAGCCCCTACGGCGTGGCCAAGCTCTACGGGCACTGGATCACGGTGAACTACCGGGAGAGCTACGGGCTCCACGCCTCCTCGGGCATCTGCTTCAACCACGAGGGTCCCCGGCGGGGGCTCGAGTTCGTGACCAGAAAGGTGAGCCACGGCGTGGCCCGCATCAAGGCCGGGCTCGACCGGTCCCTTGCCCTGGGCGACCTCGAGCCCCGCCGCGACTGGGGCTACGCGCCCGACTACGTGCGGGCGATGTGGCTCATGCTCCAGCAGGACGAGCCGGGCGACTACGTGATGGCGAGTGGCCAGACCCATTCCGTCAGGGACCTGTGCGAGGCGGCATTCGGTCACGTGGGGCTCGACTGGCGCGAGCACGTCGTGGTCGACGAGCGGTTCATCCGCCCCGCCGAGGTGGATGTCCTGGTGGGCGACGCGTCCAAGGCCAAGGCCACCCTGGGCTGGGCCCCAGAGGTCGATTTCGGCGGCCTGGTGGGGATGATGGTGGACGCCGACCTGGGGGCGCTGGAGCAGCGCCAGCAGCCCCTCGACCGCTGACCCACACGGCGGTGACAGGGCGGCAGCATGCGACGGCACCACCCACGTCAGCCGGGGTGCAACCACCCGATTTGTGCCGATAAGCTCCCGTGCCGGCGGACCCACTCCCTGGAGGATTCGTGACTGGACGCCCCCACCTCGCCCGCGTCGTCGCATCCTGCCTGGTCGCGTCGTCGGCTGTGCTGCTGGCCATGGCACAGCCGGCGCACGCCGCGCAGGGCCAGACCGGCCAGGACGTCTCCTTTCCCCAGTGCAACGGCAGTGCGCTCGGATCGCTGCCCCCGAGCACCGGCAGCTTCGACGTCCTCGGGGTGAACGGCGGCAAGGTCTATTCGCCGAACCCCTGCCTCGGGGCTCAGTACGGGTGGGCGAACGGTGGCTCGGCAACGGTGTCCTTCTACGCCAACACGGGCAACCCCGGACCGAGGTCGAGCCACTGGCCCGCCGGTCAGACCACGCCGATGAACTGCCCCACCGAGCACCACTACCGACCGGGAACCTCAGCGTTCTCCAGCTGCTCGTACGACTACGGGTGGAACGCGGCGGCCGACTCCTTTGCCGACGCGGCCAACGCCACGACGACCGGCACGCCG
>JBPYEZ010000024.1:0-2389 GCA_051984395.1 Acidimicrobiales bacterium
AGCCGGCCGGCTACCGCCCCGCTGGCCTGGGGGTCCCCGTCCTGGCCCGCGCAGCCAGCATTCGTCGACCCCGACGGGCACGAGGTGAAGAAGCTGGCCCACGGCGTCCCGTCGGGGGCTATGTCGGCGCCGATGAAGTCGTCGCGCGCCGGTGGCGGGCTGCCGTCGACCAACGGGTGGCCAGGTGGGTTGATCGTGGAGCTCCAGAAGAGCGGGTTGGATGCGAGAGCATCCCTGGTCACGGTGAGATACCCGTCGAGTTTGGAGCCCGAGCCCGTGGTGGCCAGGTAGGAGAGCGCCACCTCGCTGCGGCGTTCGGCCACGTACCACTCGTTGATCGAGGTGACTCCGGGCGCAGCGACGTTCAGCGGCGCCGACCAGTCGAGGCCGCTGTCGCGCGATACGCGAAGCAGGAGCTGCGCCCCTTGCTGGTGGAGGGAGTACAGGTTCCCGGCCTCGTCCACGCGCAACTCGTCCGCTGTCGGGATGGTGAGGGGCGCGCCACTCTTGTTTCGCAGGATCGGCCAGGTCGTACCCTCGTCGGTGCTGCGGGCCAGGAAGGTCTCCGACCCGCAGGCCACCATCACGTAGAGCGACCCCTGCGGTCCGGGTTCGGGGTAGTTTCCGTCCATGGCATTGAACGTCTCCTCGTTCGTGCCGCACTCGGGATGGGCGGGCAGCGGGCGAGTGAAGAGGATCGAGGCCTGTGTCCAGGAGCGACCACCGTCCAGGGAGCGGTAACAGGACCGGTATGCCGGCACATCGGGCGCCACCCAATAGAAGAGCATGTCGTTCCCGCACCAATAGGCCACGTCGGGGTAGCCAGACGGCCGGGTCTTGCCAGGAGGGGGCGGGGCGGCGGCGAAGCGGGGATTCTCGGACTCGACGAATGGAGTCTGCGCCTGGTAGGTCCACGTCCGGCCGTCGTCCCCGCTCGCCATGAGGTGGGCGTGGCCAGCGGGGATCTGGTCCGGGACGGGCGCTGCACCTGACTGGGGAATCGGGTTGGGGCTGAGGGCGTAGTAGAAGATCCGTCCGGTGTGGCGGTCGACGTAGAGCTGGTCGTCCTGGGAAACCCAGGTGAGTCCCGCCGGCTTGACGAACCGCCAGTTGGCGCCCGAGTCGGAGGTCGCGGCGAGACCGGCGGGCTGCAAGCTGGTGGACGGGCGGGGGCCGGGCGCGCCGGGGAGATAGCCGGAGCCCGCGAGACCGGGGGTCGTCGTGGCGGGCTCGTAGACCACGGTGCCATCGGCGGTCACAGCAATTCGGGTCTCCGCGCCGCCGAAGCCCGTCAAGGTCTCGCACGGCACGGGAGCACCGCCGGTCGGCTGGACGGCCAGCACGGACCCGTTGGCGTGGTGGGCTACGGCGAGTCGCGCCGGATCACAGCCGGGTCCACTTCCGGTCGGACCCGCGGTGCCCTGAGCGAGAGCGACCTGAGGAAGGAGACCGGCCGCGAGCGCGAGGGTGGCCAACGCCAAGAGAGCCCGTCGGTCGGCCACCCGTGGAGGTACGACTCGACCGGCCCTGACTCCTGCTCGGTCACGTGGACGGCCCCATCTATCCCTCGGCCTGTTGAAGCGCCGATCCCCACTCCTCGCTGCGGCGAAAACTGGCGACCGCGTACCAGACCGACCATGTGAGCAACGTGGCAATTATGGGCGCCCCAGTGGAGATGTTCGCGACGACGAACACGTCCACGCCCCACGTAGCCAGCACGACGAGCAGGAACGCGGCGTGTAGGAGCAGATAGGCGCCCCAGGCCAACGACACCCGACCGAATACCTGCCGGTACTCGTCCGATGCGCGCATCTCCGGGGTGAATGGGAACATCTCGACTGCGAAGACGCCAGCTAGAGGACGGCCGAAAAGGGTGGACACGATGAAGACCGCACCGAGGGTCGCCCCAACAAGCAGAGGCTGAGCGAGGTAGGCGGTGGCGCTGCGGGTCCCGAGCCCAATCAGCGCATTCACTATCACCAACGCGAGGGCCAGGCGGGCGACCAATCCCGGTCGCTCGTGTCTTCGTTCATAGCCCCATGCGAGGGTGGCGAACACCGTCGCTGCGACGACACCGACGACGACGCCGGCGAGCTTCCATCCGACATAGAAGGTCAGCAGAGGGCCGACAATGTCCCGCACGAAGCGGGGGCCGGAAGCGCGAAGCACCGAACGGACCGACAGAACCTGGCCCGCCAGCGGGCCATCGCCCGTGTCGACGGCCTCGGGTCGGCCGTCGGTGCGGGATGCACCCTCGGGGCCACCCTCCGGGCCAGCTTCACCCTCCGGCCGGCGTCCAGGGCCAGCTGTTCCGGTAGTAGTGGCCGACGTCCGCGATCGATCGGCGCTCGAGCTGCTCCCCAGCATGAGTCGCCTCCCCAGGAGACCG
>JBPYEZ010000025.1:0-5854 GCA_051984395.1 Acidimicrobiales bacterium
CTACACGCTGCTGCGCAACAACACCTACATGCAGAACTTCCTCATGATGGCGCCCGGTATCGCCAAGGCCAACAGCTTCAGCAGCGGGACCGGCGAGGGAGGTGTCGGCCACGTCGACGTGCGCGACGTCGCCGCGGTCGCTGCAGCGATAGCTGCCTCACCGTCCGCACACGCGGGAAGGACCTATTGGCCCACGGGCCCCGAGTCGCTCACCGGAACCGAGGTGGCGGCCGTTCTCTCCAGAGTGCTCGGCCGAACGATCACGTTCCACCCGATGACCTTCGAACAGCAAAAGCAGGCCTTCATCGACGTCGGGCTTCCCGAACCAGTTGCGGATGACCGCGCCAGGGCCTTCGCGCTGATGGCCGAAGGCGACCTGGACTACGTCACCGACGACGTGCCCTCAATCCTCGGCCGCCCGGCCCGCAGCTTCGAACAATTCGCTCGCGACCACGAAGCCGCGTTCTCCCCTGTCAGCGCCACTGCGTGAGAGGTAGCGCCCACGGGGACGAGACGGCTCCGCCAGGACTGACACCGCGACGTGCCAGCCGGTTCTCGTCCTTTTAACACGTTCCTGGCGTTGGCCAGGGAGAAAGGACACATCATCAATGAACGCAAACCCAACCTCAATCGTGCTCGTGCACGGCAGCTTCGTGGACGGGTCCGGCTGGCGGCCCGTCTATGACCTGCTGACCCGGGACGGCTACCAAGTTGCTGTCGTGCAGATCCCCACCCTGTCGTTGCAGGGCGACGCCGCGCTGACACGGCTGGTCCTCGATGCGCAGGACGGCCCCGTGGTGCTTGTCGGCCATTCCTACGGCGGTGCCGTCATCAGCGAGGCCGGCACCCACGAGAAGGTGGAGGCCTTGGTGTACATCGCCGCGTTCGCGCCGGACAAGGGCGAGTCCGTCAGCACGCTCCTCGGCGGCTTCCCGGCCGAGGGGCCGCAGCCCCCGATCTTGCCGCCCAGGGACGGCTTCCTGCTTTTGGACCGGGACAAATTCCCCGCATCGTTCGCCGCCGACTTGCCTGGTGATCTGGCCGCGTTCATGGCCGACTCGCAGGTCCCGTCGAGCGTGGACGCCCTCGGCGGGCAGGTCACCGACCCACCGTGGCGGACCAAGCCGAGCTGGTACCTGGTCACTACCAAGGATCGGATGATTCCCCCGGCGGCCCAGCGCACCATGTCCCAGCGGGCCGGGTCAACCGTGGCGGAGGTGGCCGCCAGTCATTCCGTTTTCGTGTCGCAGCCGGCCGCCGTGGCCGACCTCATCAAGCAGGCCGCGTCCGCGGTCACCCCACAGGATTAATCGCGGCACATGTCTCTGTCATGCAAGAACACCACGGGCAAACCTGCCGCCGCTCCTGAGAGCGGACGACGGGACTCGAACCCGCGACCCTCACCTTGGCAAGGTGATGCTCTACCAACTGAGCCACGTCCGCGTGGCCAACGATCTTATCAAGACCGGCCTGCCTGGCTCCTCTCAGCGGCGGCCTCGGCGGCCGGCGGTCGGGGCGCACGGGCGGGCCGGCTGAGCCCGGTCATGGCCCGGTCGGCGTGCTTCTTGAGCTCCTCCAGGGCGTCGACGATGTACCCCGAGATCGAGTCGACGCCGGGAACGGCCTCCCTGCCTGCGACCAGCCCGAAGTACATCGAGCCCATGTAGCTCATCACCGTGATATTGAGCCCGACGCCCTCGGCCACTGGTCCCATCGGGTAGATCGCCACCATGCGAGCGCCCACCGAGTACAGCGGCACGTTCGGACCGGGCACGTTGGAGATCACGACATTGAACAACGGCCTGACCCGATCGAAGACCCGCATGTTCGACACGAGTCGCGCCGCCCGGGCTGCCACTGCAGGAGCGGCGAACTCGGCCCAGTTGGTGAGCGTGTCGGCCCCGATGGTCTTCTCCTGGTCCTTGGCCATGGTGACCCCGCTGCTGATGGCGCGGAGGCGCTCGACAGGATCATCGATGGTACTGGCCAGTGACACCAGCATGGCCGTGACCTGGTTGCCCAGAGCGCCCCCCTCGCCCTTGGCCCGCACCGATATCGGCACCATGGCCACGAGCGACGACTCGGGCTCCTCTCCCCCGTCGGACAGGTAGCGCCGCAGTGCGCCCGAGCAGATCGCCAGCACCACGTCGTTCACGGTTCCCCCGAGGGCGTTCTTCACCATCTTCACGTCGTCGAGGGACACCTCGGCGAAGGCGAACCGACGATGGGGTGTGATGGACGTGTTCAAGGACGTCCGGGGGGCGCTGAAGGGCGCCGGTGGGGGCACGGCGCCCGGCAGGCGGTTGCGCCTGCGAACGTTCAGCGCCGTGGTGACCGTGCGGCGCAACGCCTTGGCTGCGGCCAGAGGCTGACGCGACAGCGAGTAGAGCGCCCACCCCACCAGCTCGAAGTCGCTGGGGATCTTGTCGGGGTGCCATGGAGGGTCCGGTGGCGGCACGACGACGGGCTCCGGCTGCAGATCGAGCAGGTTGACGGTCAGCTCCTCGCCCGACACGCCGTCGATGGCGGCGTGGTGGGTCTTCGTCACGACCGAGACCAAGCCGCCCTCGAGACCCTCGACCACGTACATCTCCCACAGGGGCCGTGTCCGGTCGAGCGGTCTGCTGATGACGTCGGCCGCGAAGTCGGCGAGCTCCCGGTGGCCCCCCGGAGAGGGCAGGCACCCCCGGTGCAGGTGGTAGTCGAGGTCGAAGTCAGGGTCCTCGATCCACAGCGGATGGTGGAGCGCGAACGGCACCTGCACCAGTCGGCGCCGGAAGGGCGGCACGAGGGCGAGCCTGTTCTCCACCATCGACCGGACCTTGTCGAAGGAGTACCCGCCCGGTACGTCCGTCGGATCGAACACGCACGTGGACGCCACGTGCATGTGCATGTGTGGCGTCTCCATGTACAAGAAGGTGGCGTCGAGGCCACTCAGGCGCTGCATACCGGTAACCTCCCCCAAACTGGACTGCAGCTCTCCAGATCTTACTTGAGCAGGCGGGAGAGCCGTCGATCGGCCAGCGGTCGGCCACCCGTCTGGCAGGTCGGGCAGTACTGCAGCGACTTCGTGGCGAACGCCACCTGGCGGACGCGGTCTCCGCAGACCGGGCAGGGATCTCCGGTACGGCCGTGCACCCGCATACCCGCCCGCTTCTCGGCCTTGAGCCCCGCCGCCGGCAGGCCCGCCGATCGCTCCACCGCCTCGGTCAGCACCTCCACCAAGGCGGCGAAGAGCCGCTCCAGCTCGGGTCGGGTGAGCTTGGCCGCGGGCTTGAACGGAGACAGATGGGCCGCGTGCAGCACCTCGTCCGAGTAGGCGTTGCCGATCCCGGCGATGGCCTCCTGATCCGTCAGCGCTCCCTTGAGCGTCGTCCCCTTCGCCAGAGCACTCTCGAGCGCACCCACGTCGAAGGCGGGGTCGAGGGCCTCGGGGCCCAACCGAGCCAAGGGCTCGACCTCCTTGGGGGACCGCACGATCCACAGGGCGAGCCGCTTCTCCGTGCCCGCCTCGGTCACCTCGAAACCGGCGCCGCTCGCCAGCCGCGTTCGTAGGGCCAGCGGCCCTCTGCCCGGCTTGACCGGCGACGTCGGCAGCTCGTCACGCCATCGCACCCATCCGCCCCGCGCCAGGTGCAGCACCAACCAGAGCGCGTCGGACGCGCCCGCTGAAGCCGTCTCGAAGAGCAGGTACTTGCCCCGCCGACCGACCGCGGCGACCTCCTGTCCCCGCAGCGCCTCGAGCGGTGGGTCGAAGGTCTTGAGGGCTGAGATGGCGCCCAGCTCGACCTTGGCGATCGTCTGGCCCCGGAGCCGATCGTCCAGGAAGTGGACCAGGGCCTCCACCTCGGGCAGCTCGGGCACCGGTGCGCTCCTCGGACCCTCAGCGCCCCGTATGGCCGAAGCCACCCGTGCCGCGCTGGCTCTGCGGCAGCTCTTCCACCGGCCGGAACCCCGCCACCTCCACGCGCTGGATCACCAGTTGGGCGATGCGGTCACCACGGTGCACGCGGTAGACGGTACTGGGGTCCGTGTTGACGAGCAGGACGCGGATCTCGTCGCGGTAGCCGGCGTCAATCAGGCCGGGGGTGTTCAGGCAGGTCACCCCGTGACTGAGGGCCAGCCCGCTGCGAGGCTGGACGAACCCGGCGTAGCCGTCGGGAATGGCCACGGCGACGCCGGTCGGCACCAGGGCGCGGCCCCCGCCCGACTGCAGCGTGGCATCCTCCCGCGCCATCAAGTCGGCGCCCGCGTCGCCGGTCCGGGCATAGGCGGGAAGGGGCAGCTCAGGGTCGAGCCGCCTGACGGCCACGTCGATCACGGCCCCGACCATACCGTCGCCCATCCTCGCCACCGCCGCCGCACGCTGGCGTGTTCTCGTCGCGATTCGAGCGAGCTCAATTCATCTGGCGTTCAGCCGCCGGCGCCCCGGCCAACGGCCTTCGGGCCGTCCTCAGGCGCTCCTGGCCGCCGGGCGGCGATCTCCGCTCGTCCGGCGCTGACGGGCCGGAGCCTGCTCGGCGGTCTCGTCGGACACCCGCTCGATCCGCTTCGTCGTACCACCCCCGTCGACCTCACGGGTCTCGTCGGCCTCGGGGTCATGCTCGAGATGCGCCGACTCGCTGGTCGCCGGGTCCACCAATCCGTCGGCATCGCCGACGTCGGGAAGCGCCGCACCCGGGCCGCGTGGGCCGTTGCCGCCACCGATCACGCCCTCGAGCAGCTCACGCAGGCGAGCCAGCTCGCCCAGCGTGGCCCGACGCTGCTCCTCGAGACGATCCAGCTCCTTGCGAGCCTCCGACAGCTGGACCTGGGCCTCCTCCCAGACCGCCGTGGCCCGCTCCTCGGCTGCCTCCTCGGCCTCCTTGATGAACCGCTCCACCTGGAGGCGGGCTCGGTCGACCTCTTGGCCAGCTTCCTCGCGCTGCTGGCGGGCGTCCTCGGCGATCTCGGCGGCCTGACCCTCCGCCGAGGCAACGAGGTCGTCGGAGGCGTGGCGGGCCTTCTCCCGCTCCTCCTCGGCCTCGGAGACGATGTTGCTTCGCAGCTCCTGGGCGGCCTCCCAGGCGTCGCGCAGGATCTGCTCGGCCCGTTCCCCCAGCGACCGGACCGAGGGCGGCAGGGAATCGCCCGATCGCTCCTCGAGGTCGGCGACCTTGGACTCGAGGCCGTGGACACGGCGCGCCGCGGCAGCCAGGCGGGCCTCCCCCGCCTCTATGTGCGACTGGGCGTCACCGGCCCACCGCTCGTACTCCGCCAGGTACGCATCGACCTGATCCCGGTCGTAGCCCCGCATCACGATGGCAAAGCGGGGTCGCTCCGTAGCATGCTCGCTCATCGGCTCTCGGTCGTCCTCTCCTGTTGTCGAATCGCTCTCAGCCTGTGCTCTCGAGCCGGCCTCCTCGCCGGCTCCCGCGATCGCCCACCGTTGCACCACGCTACCCGCGGCACGACTAGGCAAACCACGAGTCTGGATGCTCCGACCTACGATGCGGCCGTGCTGGTATGGATGGACCTGGAGATGACGGGCCTGGATCCCACCCGCCACGTCATAGTCGAGATCGCCAGTCTAGTCACCGACGACCAGCTGACGGTAGTCGAAGAGGGTCCTGACCTGGTTGTGTCGGCGCCGCCGGAGGCGCTGAGGGACATGGTGGAGCCCGTCAGGAGCATGCACGAGCACAGCGGGCTCCGGGCCGAGGTCGAGGCGTCGTCGGTCAGCCTCGACGAGGCCGGAGCCCGGACGCTGGACTTCGTCCGCCGCCACGTGCCCGAGCCCGGCACCGCTCCCCTCTGCGGCAACTCGATCGGCACCGACCGGAGATTCCTCGCCTCGTACCTCCCCGCCATCGAC
>JBPYEZ010000026.1:0-3086 GCA_051984395.1 Acidimicrobiales bacterium
GCAACCTCGGCCGGCACGTCGATCTCCATTCGCAGCAGGGCGCCACCCAGTGTCTTGCCCAGGTTGTCGGACCGCAGCGAGCGGGGGCCGCCTCCGCCGAGGGCGTGCTCCATCACGAAGTTGAGGGCCAACACGTTGGCCGCTTCGTAGCGGCGTACGGGGCCGAGGACGAGCGAGCCGAAATGGCGCTTCACCCGCTCCGCCGTCACCTCCGCCCGGACGGCGTCGTAAGCCGCTTGGTCGTAGGCGAACAGGGCGATGTTGGAGATGTCGCCCTTGTCCCCGGCGCGGGTGCCGCAGAGGTCGCGCAGCTGGATGCGGGTCGCGTCAGGCACGAGCCATCCTCACACCTCGACCATGTCGATGGCGACCGCCCGATCGACGACGGCCTTGTCGACCAGCGCGGGCCACAGCCCCATCAGCTGGGACGGCGCCCCGCCCATGCCCCTGCCGGTGCCGGTCAGACCCCAGGGGGGTGCAGAGAGCGCCATGGGCGCCATCTCCCGGCCCACCCGCGCCGCCGTCGCCTGGTCGCCACAGCGCCACGCCAGGCGCACGATGACCTCGGGTGCCTCGTCGGCGTCCTCGAGCGGGACGGTCGGGCCGTGCAGCGCGTTGACGCCCCAGTACTCCTCGAGCCAGTCGTCGACGACGTGGCCCGCCATCTCCACCCGCCGACGGAAGATCGCCGCCGCCGCCCGGGCCTTGGCATAGGCATCGGGCCAGGCGAAGGCGACCCTGCTCTCACCGCTCCAGCCGTACGGGTAGGTGAACAGCGCCTTGTAGGTGGCGGTCGCGGGCGAGCCCCGCATCCCCGACAGGCGGACGCGGTCGCCACCCAGGTCGTCGAGCTGGACCGACGTGAAGTCAGCGACGACGTCCGGCGTCACGTAGGCGGCCGGGTCGTGCACCTCGTACAGCAGCTGGTGTCGCACCGTGTCGAAGTCGACGCGTCCGCCGGTACCGGGCGCCTTGGTCAGCACCGCGGTCCCGTCGGCATCGCACTCGGCGATCGGGTAGGCAAAATTCCACGGCTCCGGCACCGTCCACCACTCGCCCGACAGGTTGCCGCCCGTCGACTGGCCCGAGCACTCGCACAGATGACCGACGACGATGCCTGCGGCCAACCGGTTCCAGTCGTCGGCGGCCCAGCCGTGCTCGTGCACGAGCGGCGCCAGGAACAGGGACGGGTCGGCGGTGCGGCCCGTGATGACCACGTCGGCGCCTTGCGCAAGGGCCGAGACGATCGGCCCGGCGCCGAGGTACGCGCTGGCAAACAGCGGCTCGCCGGGAAATGCGGACCACGGCTCGCCCGTCTCGGCGTTGGCCAGCGAGCTGCCCGACCCAACGAGATCCTCCACCCTGCCGGTGAGGTCGTCGCCCACCACAGTGGCGATGCGGACGCCGCTGATCCCGAGCCGCTTGGCGGTCTCGACCGCAGCACGCCCGGCGCCGACCGGATTGATGCCGCCGGCGTTGGTGATGACCTTGGTGCGGCCGTCGGCGACGTAGGGGAGGGCGATGGACAGGTAGGCGGGAAGGTCGCGCGTGTAGCCGAGGGTCTCGTCGCGCTGGCGATCCTTCTGGAGGATGGCCAGGGTGAGCTCCGCCAGCGCTTCGAGGCAGAGGTAGTCGACGCCCGCCTCGAGCAGTGTGCGGGTGGATCCGGCATGGTCGCCGTAGAAGCCCTGTCCACCCGCCACCGTGACGGTCATGCCGTCGGTCCCGCCTGCCGGGCCCGGTCGAGGGTCGCAGCCAGACCGGAGCCCTCCCGCTCGGCGAACGCCTGGTTCACGTCGAGCCGTTCGAGGGTCTGCTGGAGGGTCCGCTGCCCGCTGCGCAGCGGATGCCCAGCGAAGAACGCGTGGACGTCGGCGGCCAGCTCGGGTGGCCGCCAGAGCGAGCTGACTCCTTCCACCATGCGGGGGATCGTGTTGTCCGGAAGCCGCGCCAGCAGCTCCTCCCACCGCTCCTTCACGAAGACCCACGCCAGCGGTCCGCCCGCCCGGTTGCCGAGCACGCTCTGGATGAGGAAGGGGGCGTTCTGGGTTCGCACCTCGGACCGGGAGAGCTCGAGGGTCCGATCGACCAGGTCGGTCTCCTCGAAGCGGGCCAGGGCGAAGAGGTACCGGAGCTCCTCCTGGGGGGTGCGAGGATCGCGGAAGCGCCGGTAGAAGGCGTCGTACTCGGCCGCGCCGCCGGTAGAGGCCACGACCGAGACGATCGCTCCCGCCAGCTCGGGGTCGAGGGGCCCCCGGTCGGCCAGGAAGTCCGCGTGCAGCCGCGCCGACCGCTCCCGCACCTCGAAGTCCCCACCGATCGTACCGAGGGCCTCGAGCAGGATGGACCTGAGCGTGCCGGTGCGCTCGCCCTCGCCGGGCGTCGCCTCCCAGCCGACCGACCTGAACGCGGGCGTCAGCAGGTACCGCACGAACGCCTCGGACTTCGTCCGCTCCTCGTCGGTCACGACCCGGTCGAGGAAGCCGAGGGCCGCCACGACCACGGCCCAGACGTCGGGGTCCCGCTCGGACCGCATCCCGCCCGCCAGGTCGACGAAATCGGCCGCCGACGTGAGTCCCGCCAACGACGACGCCCAGGCGTCGCTGACGAGGTTGAACCGCTCCAGGGCGTCGAGGCGGCCGAGGTCGGCGGTGAGGCGGGCCTGCAGGTCGCCGGCGTAGCGCACCCGGTAGAAGCCCCAGCCGCCGGCGTTGGCGACGACCCAGTCGACCGGCGCCGAGAACGACACGGCGGCGCCGGAGTCGTCCAGGAGGACCCGCTGGTGCTCGACCTCGCCCTTCACGCCCGCTCGGAGCAGGACCGGAACCCGCCAGCCCGAGCCGATGGCGCCGGCGTCCGACCCCTCGGGGAGGTAGCGAAATGGTCGCTGGTCCAGCACCAGGGCGGCGCCCCCGTCGCCCGGGCTGACCGTCACCACCGGGTGGCCTCCCTGGAAGATCCAGGAGTCCATCGTGGTACGGGCAGGCTCGCCGCTGGCCGCCTCGATAGCGTCCCAGAGATCGGTGGTCTCCGCGTTGCCGTGGCTGTGCTCGGTGAGGTAGCGGGCGATGCCCGAACGGAAGGGC
>JBPYEZ010000027.1:0-2133 GCA_051984395.1 Acidimicrobiales bacterium
CAGCACGCCGGGAGCTCCGACCGCCTCGAAGATGACGGTGTCGCGGACGGGCATCCCGAGCATGTCCATGACTGCCCGCTCGCCCACGCCGGTGGGCAGCCCGAGGTCGGCCCAGGTCGCATGAGGCGAGCGAACCGCCGGGTCGACTACCTCGTCGGCGCCGAGGAGCTCCGCCAGCCGTCGGCGGGTCGGAGAGAAGTCGGCGGCGATCACCGGACCGGCTCCCCGCTCGCGCAGCGCGGCGACGACGGCGAGCCCGACCGGTCCGGCCCCGACGACGAGGCAGACCTCGCCGCCGGTGAGGTCTGCTCTGGCGACGGCGTGTCGGCCCACGGCGAGAGGCTCGGTGAGGGCGGCGTGCTCAGGCGCCAGGCCGTCGGGGACGGGGAGCAGCAGCGCCTCCTGGAGGGTCATCAGCTCGGCCAGTCCGCCGGGAAAGTCGTTCGAGTACCCGAGCGGCTGCGGGCCGCTGGGGCCGACGATGACCGGAAGCGAGCACACCGCCGTGCCGACGGCCAGCGAACGCTCCGTGTCGGGCCCGAACTCGACGATCTCGGCGCAGAACTCGTGGCCGAACACCAGGTCACGGTCGGGCTCGAGCCCCCCCGGTCCTCCGACTCGTGCGGTCAGCTCGGTGAAGCGGGCCAGGTCCTGGGCGGCGTGCAGGTCCGAACCGCAGATACCGCAGGCCAGCGTTTTCACGAGGACGTGCCCCGAGCCAGGGCGAGGGTCCTCCAGCTCGTCGACCTCCAGCGTCTGTCTCCGGGCCACGGCAGCTCGCATCAGATGCGGGAGCGTAGCCGCCGGCCCCGCCCGGGGGGGAGGGGCGGGGCCGGCGAGAGCACGCTCGTCTGGTTGTTACGGCTCAGGCGGGCTCGAGGATTGGAGCCTCGACTTCCTCGACCTCGGTCACCTCGGCCTCGGCGGTCTTGGGCTTGCCCTCGATGAGCACCGCAGCGGCGACGGCCCCGAGGAGCGACAGGGCGGCGAGCACGTAGAAGGCGATCTCGAAGCCGTGGGTGAGGGCGGCGCCACTGGCCAGACTGGCCGGCCCGTGCGCCCCCACGAAGTGACTGGTGACCGTGGTCGAGATGGTGGCCGCGGCCGCCAGTCCGACCGCCCCTCCGATCTGCTGGGTGGTGTTGATCAGACCCGACGCCACCCCGGCGTCGGTCTGCCGGACACCCGTCAGGCCCCCGATCGAGACCGGCACGAACGAGAGGGCGAGGCCGATGCCGGCCAGCACGAAGGGCGGGAAGATGTCCCAGAAGTACTGCCCGTGCACCGGCAGCTGGGTGAACAGCAGGAGCGCTCCGGCCGAGAGGAGCATCCCGACCGTGAGCACCCGCCGCACGCCCAGCCGGGTCGTCAGGGTCTGGGCCACGCCCGAGAAGGCGATGATGGCGAACGTCAGCGAGATGTAGGCGATGCCGGTCTTGATCGCCGAGTAGTGCAGCACCTGCTGCATGTACAGGGTGAGCAGGAAGAACATCGAGAAGATCGATGCGCCGATCATCAGGCTGGTCAGATTGGAGCCGGCCAGGGTCCGCAGGCGGAAGATCCGCAGCGGCAGCAGTGGCGCCTTCGAGCGCGCCTCGATCACGAAGAAGCCGACGACGAGCCCCGCCGCCGCAGCCAGCAGGGCGATCGTCTGGACCGAGCCCCAACCGATCTGGGTGGCTCGGGTCATCGCGTAGACCAGCAGCATGAGTCCCGAGGTGATGGAGGCCGCGCCCGCGAAGTCGAAGGTGCGGTGCTGGAGCTCGGCCCGGCTCTCCCCGAGCAGGCGGGGCGTCACCGCCATGAGGAACAGTCCCACCGGCACGTTGATGAAGAAGATCCAGGACCAGCTCAGGTACGAGGTGAGGACTCCGCCGAGGAGGACCCCGGCGGCGCCCCCGCTGCCGGCCGCCGCCCCGTACACACCCAGGGCCAGGTTGCGGTCCCGCCCCTCCGCGAACGTCGTCATCAGGAGGGCCAGGGCGGCCGGCGCGAGAAGCGCGCCACCGAGCCCTTGGAGAGCACGGAAGGCGATGAGTGAGCCTTCCGACCACGCCAGTCCCGACAGGAGCGACGCGCTGGCGAACAGGGCCAGGGCGGCGATGAACAGCCGCCGTCGCCCGAGGATGTCGG
>JBPYEZ010000028.1:0-5701 GCA_051984395.1 Acidimicrobiales bacterium
GAGGTCGTGTCGGACGGAGCGAGCCAGGGCCTCCTCACTCTCGCCTGCCTCCAGGATCTGTCCCAGGCGATCGGACGCTGGGGGCGGGCGGCGGACGGGTTCATGTCGTTGTTCGGGACGAAGGTGGTCTTCCCGGGGATCGGCGACCTCCGTACCCTCGAGCTCGTCTCGGCCTTGGCCGGCGACGCCGACGTGGCGGTGCGCTCGGTCTCGAAGAGCCCGTGGCGCCCGAGGACCCGCGTCCCCCGGTCGAGCGTCACCACCTCGACCAGGCGACAGCGACGGCTGCCGATCGACTCGGTCGCCCAGGGGCGCGTCGGTCATGCCCTCGTGATCGACGGGCCCAAGGCTCCGGCGTGGATGCGGCTCACCCCGTGGTACGCCACGCCACCGTGGTCGGAGATCGCCGGACCCCGTCAGCTCGACGGCAGCGAGTAGTGCCCGCCCAGGACGGGATCGCCGTGACTGCGGACGCGGCCCGTCTCGACGAGGTGCAGCAAGTGCGCGTACGTCGAGCGGGCAGCGGCAGGATGAAGCTCCCGTGCGACATCGGCGTAGATGACGGGGACCATCGCCTCGATCGTCGTACGCCCCGACGCCAGGCAGTCCAGTATCTGCTCCTCGCGGTACCGCCGGTGGGCGATGAAGGCCCGAACCAGCGTCTTGGGGTCGCGCACGGGAGGGCCGTGGGTGGGCCAGTAGACCTCGTCGTCACGCGTGAGCAGGAGCTCGAGGCTACGGAGGTAGTCGCCCATGTTGCCCTCGGGAGGCGAGACCACGCTCGTGGACCAGCCCATGACGTGGTCGCCGCTGAACAACCCTCGCTCCTCGACGAGGGCGTAGCAGACGTGGTTCGAGATGTGCCCGGGGGTGGCGAGACACTCGATCGTCCATCCCGTCCCGCGGATGATGTCACCGTGATGGACGGTCACATCGGGCACGAAAGCCGTGTCGCCCGCCTCCTCGGCCCCCTCGGCTGCGCCGACGGGATGCGGACCCAGGCCGTAGGTGGGCGCGCCCGTCTGCTCCTGGAGGAGGCGTGCTGCTGGTGAGTGGTCGCGATGGGTGTGGGTCACGAGGATGTGGCTCACCTCGGCGCCGCCGAGTGCGGCCATGATGGCTGCGACGTGATCGGCTTGCGAAGGACCCGGGTCGACGACGGCGACGCCATCGTCCCCGACGAGGTAGGTGCCCGTGCCGGTGAAGGTGAACATGTTGGGGTTGTCGGCTACCACCCGTCGGACGCGGGGCGAGATCCGGTCGGGGATGCCGTAGGCGAACTCGATGTCCCGGCTCAGCGGCAGCGCCGGCGGTGCTCTCAAATGCCCGGCCAACCTCGGCCCGGCTGGGTCTCGGCCAGAGGGGCCGGAGAACGAGCGGCGACGCGACCCGAGCGGGCGATGGACTCGGGGCTGTCGCCGAGGTAGGAGGAGATCACGCCGGGGTCGCTCAGCACGGCGTCCGGCTCGCCGGCGGCGATGATCCCGCCGAGGTGCATGCACAGCAGGCGGTCGGAGATCGACGACACGAGGGGCACGTCGTGCTCGATGATGACAAACGCGGCCCCCGTCTGCTCCCGGACCTGGAGCAGCAGGTCGCCGAGGGCCTCCGTCTCGCGCTGGGCGATGCCCGAGGACGGCTCGTCCAACAGCAGCACCGACGGCTCGTGGGCCAGGGCGCAGGCGAGCTCGACCACCCGACGGGTCCCGGTGGACAGCTCGGAGACGAACGCGTCCCGGTAGCGGCCGAGGCCCATCGACTCGATCAGCTCGTCGACGCGGTCGGCCACCGCCGCCTCGGAGTCGACGACCGCACCGACGTGCAGCGCGCAGGCGACCGGCTCGCGCACCTCGACGTGACGCTCGAGGGCCACCGCCAGCGTCTCGGCCACCGTGAGGGAGGGGAAGAGCCGGGCGTCCTGGAACATGCGCCCGAGACCGCGCTCCGCCCGCCCCGCCGGGTCGAGATCGGTCAGGTCCTCACCGTCGAGGTAGATGTGGCCTGCGTCGGCGACGGTGAAGCCCGAGCACAGGTCGAACAGCGTCGTCTTGCCGGCCCCGTTGGAGCCGATGATCCCGAGGATCTCCCCCTGGGCGAGGTACAGGTCGACGCCCGACACGGCGCTCACCCCGCCGTAGGCCTTGGCCATCCCCGCGACCTCCAGTGAGGCGGCCGGGACCTCGTCGGGACCAACGGCCTCCTCCTCGGCGCGGGAGCGGCGCGGCGGGCGGGCGGCGCCGTCGTGGCCGAGGAACACCGATCGCAGCAGGTCGGGCCGCTCGGCGAGCTCCGCGGTGGCGCCGGTGAAGCGGACCTGACCCCGCTCCATGAAGGCGGCTCGTTCGGCGAGCGACGTGGCCAGGTTCACCGATTGCTCGACCAGCACGATGGTCGTGCCCGACTCGGCGATGGCCCGGACCACGTCGAGCAGCGTCGAGACCACCGTCGGGGCCAGCCCCAGGGACAGCTCGTCGATCATGATGAGCCGGGGACGGCAGAACAGCACCTGGGCCAGCGTCAGCATCTGCTGCTCGCCTCCCGAGAGCGAGGAGGCCTTGGCCGAGAGCCGTTCGCCCAGGACCGGGAACAGCTCCAGCACCCGCCGCGTCGTCTCGTCTGTAAAGGCGCGGTCCCGGCGGGTGAGCCAGCCGGCCAGGCGCAGGTTCTCGGCCACGGTGAGAGATGGGAACACGCCCCGACCGCCGGGCACGCACACCAGGCCGGCCTTGACCCGCTGCACCGGATCGGCTCGCGTCACGTCGGCCCCGTCGAAGACGACCCGCCCCGACGAAGGGCGCAGCAAGCCTGCGGCCACCCGCAGGATGGTCGACTTGCCCGCCCCGTTGGTGCCGAGCAGCGCCAGCACCTCGCCCTCGGCGACGTCCAGGTCCACGCCGAACAGGACCTGCACCTGGCCGTAGGCGGCGTCGATCCCCGTGCAGGTCAGCAACGGGCCCACGGGGAACGGGCCGGGAGCTCCACCCGAGGACGTCGGCAGAGCCTCGTCGGCTGCACCCCGATCGGCTTCGCCTGCCCGCTCAGCTTCGCCTGCCCGCTTGGCTTCGCCGGCCGGGTCGCCGGCTGTCTCGCCCACCGGGTCGGCTTCGCCGGACGCGTCGGCTTTGCCGGACGCGTCGGCTTTGCCGGGCGGAGAGGTCTCGACCGTGCTCGTGTGCTCCGCGTCGGGGGCTGGCTCGGTCCCTTCCTCGGGCTGGAAGGCGGCGGTCTCCGCCAGGCTCGGCACGGACAGCCCCTTGGCGCGGGCCAGGGCACGCAGGGCCCGGTCCCGCAGCCCGTACACCACCTCGCCCAGCCCACCGGGGGCGATCATCAACAGTCCGAGCAGCCCCGTTCCGGTGGCGAACAGCTGGGCTCCGCCCCGGAGGTAGGCCTGCACGCCCTCGACGTAGATCGCCCCCAACAGCGCCCCCGGCAGCGACCCCAGCCCGCCGATGACCACCATCGTGAACACCTGCAGGCTGGCGATCGGGTTGAAGCCCGAGAAGGGCACACCGCGCAGGCCCACCACGTAGAGGCCGCCGGCCAGGCCGGCCAGGGCCCCCGAGAAGGCGAACGCCGTGAGCTTGGCTCGCACGCCACTGATGGAGAAGGCGGCGGCGCCGCGCGCGTTGTCGCGTACCGCCACGACCACCCGGCCCGCACGGGTGCGCCGAAAGTTGCGGGCCAGCACGCAGCACACCACCAGCGCCCCGAGGCAGAAGTAGTAGAAGACCCGCGTCGATTCGAGGTCGAAGCGGTCCAGCACCACGGGTCGGATCAGCTGGGCCGGGTTGAGGGTGGGGAAGTACGCCGAGTTCAACAGGTAGGTCGACACCGGCACGGCGAAGGCCAGCGTGGTCACCGCCAGGAACAGCCCAGGGATGCGCAGGGCGGGGATTCCGACGGCCACCGCCACTCCCGCACCCACCAGGGCGGCGACGAGCAATGCGACGAAGAGGTCGGCGTGGGCGTGCACCAGGAGGGTCGCCGTGGCGGCGGCCCCCACGCCGGCGAAGGCGAACTGGCCCAGGCTGATCTGGCCGGCCCAGCCGGTCAGCACGACCAGGGACACGGCCAGGATCCCGTAGATGGCGATGTAGGTCGCCAACGTGAGCCGGGACTGGGACATGACGAGCGGCACGATGAGGGCCAGCCCGGCGAGGGTCAGCCAACCGGCGAGGCGGGCGCTGCGCACCTCCGGCAGCCGGGCCAGGACGGCGGGGATGGCCCGCACCTCCTTGACGGCCACGTAGCCACCGAGGCCCGAGTCGTCGGTGCGGGTGACCCGCCGGCGCTGGACCAACAGGGCGATCAGCACCATTGCGAACAGGGCCAGGTCGACCGTCGACGACCGGGGATAGCTCCAGAACACCGCCTGCTGGAAGACGCCGATGCCGAGACTGGCCCCGACGGCTACGGGGAGACTCTCCATGCGGGCGATGACGGCCGCCGCCAGCGGGGCGAGCAGCGACTCGGGCCCGGCCACGACGCCGACGCTGGGACCGATGATGGGCGCCGACAGGATGGCGCCCAGGCCCGAGAGGCCGGCTGCCATCACCCAGATGACGCGCGACAGGCGCCGCACCGGGATGCCCAGCAGCAGCGCCCGCTCGTTGGAGTCGGCGGCGCCCCGCACGGCGATACCTACATCGGAGCGGGAGAAGAACCAGGCCAGCCCGAACAGGACCAGCGGCACCACGCACATGGCCACCACGTGGTCGCCCGTGAACACCAGAGGGCCCACCCGAAAGGTGAACCTGAACGGGGTCTTGAAGGTGGTCAGCGGTTGCAGGTGGGCGAAGATCGTGGGCAGCCCGATCTCGGCCGATCCCAGCACCTGGGCCAGGCCGATGGTGGCCACGGTGAGGATGAGCCGGGGGGCGGTGAAGAACTTGCGAACCACGGTGGCGTCGATCAGTGCCCCGGTGAGCAGGGCCGCCGCCATGCCCAAGGGCACGGCGGCGAAGTACGGCAGGCGCCAGCCCGCCACCATCACGATGGCGACGGCGGCGGCCAGCCCTCCGATCTCGGCCTGGGCGAAGTTGATGATCCGGCTCGACCGGTACACCAGCACCAGGCCCATGGCCGTGAGCGAGCTCAACCCGCCCAGGACCAGCCCGAGGAGAACGACCCCCACCGGCAGGCCGCCGGGAAGCAGGCTGGAGGCGAGGGTCCAGACCAGCGCCGCCGCCGCCGTGACCGCGGCCCAGAGCCCGACGCGCGACTCGGCCTGGTGGCGGGCCTCGGGGTCCGAGCTCCGACCCGTCAGAACCCCGAGCACGCCTGCGGCGCCTGCCTCCTCTTGGGGCTCGGTAGCCGGCTGTCGTCGGCTCATGGGACCCGCACCACCCGGCCGGACCGGGCGCTGTGGGTGGTCGCGGGCGGCGGCGGAGGTGGAGCGCTGGTGGCGGGAGCGCTGGCGGCCCGAGACCCCGGCGTCCCCGGCGCTCCGTTGGCGACGGGTTCGCCCGACGCGCTCTGACAGCCGGTGTTGTCGAGGCTGGTGGTCGGGAGGAGCATGAGCGGCAGGGCGTTCGGCGGGATCAGGGGGATCACCGTGGACAGCGCCACCGGAAGGCCGGGCAGGGGGACCGGCAGCACGGGCAGCGGCGGCACGGGCGGCAGGGGAGCCGGCAGGCCCGGCTGGCCGGGCTGGCTGGGCGGCGGGGCCGGTGGACACGACGGCGACGTTCCCGCCGGG
>JBPYEZ010000029.1:0-2324 GCA_051984395.1 Acidimicrobiales bacterium
GCCGGCTGAGCGGGTCGCCATGCGCCAACAGGGGGACCAGGGCGAGCAGCAGGCCCACCCGCAGGAGCTGGACTGCTCCGAAGCGCGTCCTGACGACGGCGTCCAGCAACGAGGGCGAGAAGGCGTGCCCCAGGGGCAGGGCGGCGCCGTACACGCCCTGTAGGCCGATGCCGGCGAGGGTCGCCGCCAGGAGCACGCCCCAGGAGCACCACAGCGTTCGGCGGACGCGCCGGAGCGACGATCCCTGCCGGTACAGGAGCAGCACGGAGGCGCCGAGGCCGACGAGGACCAGCAAGCCGGCGAAGGTGGCGAACCGGACGACGCCGTAGACCGCGCCGACCAGGTGGCTCCCACCGGCGGCCCGCAGGGCGGCGACGACCGAGGCCGCCCGGCCGGCGTCCGCGGCCGTGGCCACGCTGAAGATGAACGCACCGTGGACGGGGTGGGAGTCGTCGGAGATGGCGCGCCAGGCGACGACGTAGGTGCCCGGGGCGAGGCCGGTCGGCAGCGGCAAAACGACGGTGGCATGGTCCGACCGCTGTTGCCGCGCCCCGCCCTGGTCGATTCGCCGGCCGTCGAGGCCCAGGACCTCCACCGATCCGAAGTCGATCGTGACCGCCTCGTCGAAGTGGAGGGCGACCTGCCGGGGTGGGGAGGCGAGGACCGACGACTGGGGTGGATCGGTCGAGAGCAGCTCGGCGTGGGCGCCGGCCGGTGGGGCAACGGCCATGAGAACGGCCCAGCCGAGGGCGAGCCCGACGGCCCAGCGCCGGACCCACGCGCGGCCGGTACGGAGAGTCACCGATACAGCTCAGTCGCCGGCCCAGCAGCCCATGATCACATCGGCGATGGTGTAGGCCACGTCTGCGGCGCTGGTGGCGGGTACGCCGAACCGCGGTGGGAGACCCGAGATGTCGACCACCAGCACCTTCCAGTCCTTGCGGACCACGACGGAGCCGTTGGCGGTGTTGAACGCCCCCTGGCCGAGCCCGCTGGCCCGTCCGCTGTTCCCCAACCTGGTGGCCGTGCCGTCGAAGTACGCGTAGGTCTGCGGCCAGCTCGACAGCTCCTTGACCGACAGCGTGAAGGAGCCGTCCGCGTAGGAGTACCGGCACGAATAGACGTGGTTGGCCCATGTCGGGGGGCTGACGGTGGCGGTGACCCCCAGGACGGTGGCCAGATCGTCCTGGGTCCGTGCGCTGCAGACCATCTGGGAGATGGCCGAAGGGGTACGTCCGGCCGGCAGCGGGACTCGCGCCGTCGGGGTCGTCGCCGTGCCGGTCGAGGCGCACCCGGCGCCGCCCGCCCCGCCGGCCAACGTCAACAGAACCGCCACGGCCCGGTGAAACGCACGCGGACGTCCCCTCCACGTCCCCACGTCTCCCTCCCCGGTCGGCGGCTCGCCCACGACGCTATCCGAGCAGATCGGCTCCTCGGGGGTCGGTCGCAGGCCGAACCCGCCCGATGCCGGGGACCGGGCCGGCGCAGGTTCTACGTACGGTTACGCGACGGTGGCGGCGGGGCCGTCGTCACTGATCAGGGTTGCAGGGCGGTGCCGCCGCTCGCCCTCCAGGGGAGCGTTTCGCCCGACTGACGGAACAGCACCACTGCGCAGGCGACCTGTATGACGCCGACGACCAGTGTCAGCCAGATTCCCACGCGTGGCCCGTAGTTGAAGGACCTGCCCAGTACTCCTCCGCTGGCGCGGGGCAAGGTGATCCAACGAACTATCACCAGGGCCAACCCGACCGCGGACGCTCCGGTCGTCACCACAAGGGGCGTGAACCGGACCTTGGGCAGGTCGACCTCCATCCGCCACAGCAAGAACCACGCGGCCCCGGCAACGAGAAGCACCGCTCCCAGCCACCCGTAGCCGGTGCTCCATCCGGACACGGACGCACTGAAGCCGGCGATGGAGACGCCGTACCACGGAAGGAAGAGGGCAATGAGAGCAATCCCGCCGGACCCGAGCACAGCCCAGTCGAGTCTGCCGAGTCGCTTAGCGTCGAATGACATGTTCGACCCCTCCTGAGGTCAACACGACGGCGGGTCCCACCCGCTCGGCGTGTCTTATTCGGGAGGGTACAGATGTCCGGACATCGTGAACAGAGGGCGAAAGCCTCCACCGTCCTTGGAGAATCAGCCGTCGGTGAGGGCGATGCCGGCGGGCCCCTTCATGACCTTGATGGTCTTGAGGAGGGTCGGGCTGGTGGAGTCCGCGTTGGAGTACTCGGTGACGGTGTTCGTGCCCATGTCGGTGATGAACAGGTACCCGTTGGAGGTAACCGCCACGGCGAAGGGGAACACGCCTGCGGCGATGGTGC
>JBPYEZ010000030.1:0-2216 GCA_051984395.1 Acidimicrobiales bacterium
GATCGACGCGGGTGCTGAGGATCACGCGTAGGTCCGCGGGCAGGTTCCTGATCAGGTAGTCGATGGCGTGGAGCACGGGGCGGGCTCGCACGCGGTGGAGATCGTCGAGGATGAGCGTGATGGGACGATCGAGATCGGTCATGTCCGTGGCCAGTGACTCGACCGCTTCGAGCGACGCTTGGTTCTCGGCGTCCACCACGAGGTCGAGAGCTTCGACGCCGACCGTCGGCTCGTGGCGCTGGAGCGAGGCGACGAGGTAGCTCCAGAAGTGGGCGAGGTCGTCGTCCAGCTCGTCGACGGAGAGCCAGGCGACTCTCGGGTTGCCGGCGGCCGCCATCCACTCGGCCAGCAGCGTGGTCTTTCCCGCTCCCGGAGGACCCGACAGCAGCGTCAGCCGGTTGTCCCGCCGAGAGAGGGTCGCGCACAGAGCAGGCCGCGGCACGTGGGCAGGCGGAAGCTCGGGCGGCCGCAGCTTGGCGGGCAGCCGGCGCAGGCAGCGGTGTTGCCTAGCGTCCGTGGCGGCCCGCCCTGAGCGTGTGTCGGTCGCTTGCCGGGCAGCGCCCAAGTTGGTTCTCCCGCCGTGGGCGTGCGGGGAGACTGCCCTCCCCCTTTACGGTTACAAGCTAGCCAAGGATGCCGGCGAAGTGGGGCTCGAAGCCCTCGCCTGCGCGGGCCGTTGCGTCCGGTTCTGCGCCATTTCGACCCATACGCGGCGCACGGAGGTTGGTCAGCCTGGGTGGCCGTGCTCGGGGCTCGAGACCACCGAGCGGATGTCGATGATCTCGAGGCTCAGGTCCTCGAGGCGGCGGAGCACCCCATAGAGGGCGGCCCGGTCCGGGAGCGTGCCGGACAGCCGAGTCTGGCCTCCCGAGACGGAGACCTCCAGGTCCTCGAAGGCGGCGCAGTGGCGGCGGCCGAACTCGCCGCTGACCACGATCTCGTAGTCCCGCGCCGTCATGGAACCCGTTCCTGAGGCGTGCGATCGAGGACCTCGACGAGGATGAGGAGCAGGGCGACGATCAGCGCCAGGCCCAGGACCACCCAGGCGGTGGGCTGGCTCCACAGCAACAGGACGAGGAAGGCGCCGACCAGGATGCCGACGCGGAGGCCATTGCGATGCTCGCCGATCCAGATCCCGGCCGGGCCCAAGTCCCATCCTCGCGCCTGGGTGGTTTCCGTGAGGCCGTCCAGGCCTCCCCGGAAGATTCGCCTGATCCCCACCGCCACCCGAGACGGACCGGCCAGCGCGGCGCCGGCAGCGACGATGACGCCCGCGGCGAACACTACCTCGGCGCTCTGTCGCACGAACTGCACGATGGCGTTGTAGATGTCGCCCGCCGCGTCGCTGGGAAGGCGTGGGCCGACCACCTCGTCGAGGTAGATGTTGCGGAGTATCGCCAGCAGAGCCAGCAGCACCACCATGGAGACGGCGAGGCCCAGGGCGGCGACGAGGAGGCCGCGGCGGCGGTCCTGGGACAAGAACGTCGCGCCGGCCAGACACCCCAGGGCCACGACCGGGAAGAGGAAGGCGATGCCCTTCATGACCCTGATCGCCGTCTGAGCCTTGGCCAGGTTGGGAGAGTTGACGAGGGTTACCTGTCCATTGCCCAGGCTGACGTTCTGCAAGGCCGATATCCCCGCGCTCCCGAGCCGGTTCTCGAGGCTGGTCGTCACCGACGACAGGTCGAGGGTCACCTTCCCGTCGGAGAACGAGACCCTTCCCCGTTGCTGGCCCGTCAGCACGACGACGACCGCGGCGTGGGCCCGGCGGTTGATGTCCTGCCAGAGGCTCTGGAACTGATTGGACGCAATGAGCCGCTTGGCCGCGTCGTTGGTGACGCTGCGTAGCTGGTTGGTGAGAGGTGTGGCCAGGAAGGCGGCGCTTGGTGGGAGGTTGTTCTTCACCGTCGTCTGCAGGTCCGCCTTCTCGAACAGCTGGGTCGTGACGTCATTGGCGATGGCGCTCTGCACGGCAGGACTGGCGGCGACGGGCGCCATGGTGCTCACCCAGGTGTCGGTATCCAGGAGCGTGTCCCGGACCCAGATCATCAGGACCGACAGGATGGCGAGGAGGCCCCCGACCACCAGTAGCGTCCACCTGCTGATCCTCCGCCACGGGATGGAGGGGCGTCGCCGAGCCTTGGTTGTGCCGGGCTGCTGGGACCGCAGCTGTTCGACCTCGAGCCGGAGCTGTTCCAGCTCGACATCCCGATTCG
>JBPYEZ010000031.1:0-2962 GCA_051984395.1 Acidimicrobiales bacterium
CCGGGCAGGTGGCCGACGCCCTGGAGTTCGCCCATCGGCAGGGCGTGATCCATCGGGACATCAAGCCCGCCAACATCCTGATCGGCCAGGACAACAGGGTGAAGGTCGTCGACTTCGGCATCGCCAAGGCAGCCCTCGGAGACGACATGACGCAGACGGGCACGGCGTTGGGAACGGCCCGCTACCTCGCCCCTGAGCAAGTCGACGGGGGCGGGGGACTGCCGGACCGCAGGAGCGACATCTACTCGCTCGGCGTGGTGCTCTACGAGATGCTCTGCGGGCGCCCCCCCTTCCAGGCTGACAACGAGCTCGCGCTCGCCCTCCAGCACCTGCGGGCTGAACCGACGCCCCCGCGCAGCGTGTCCACCCAGGTGCCGCCGTGGCTGGAGGCCGTCGTGCTCACGGCGCTGGCCAAGTCGCCCGAGGACCGCTTCGCCAGCGCCGAGCAGCTCGGCGACGCCCTGGCCCGGGGACCGGCATGGAGGGGCCCGCACCCTCGGACCGGTGGCGGCGCGGCGACGGGCGTCGAGCGGGCCTGGTCATCCCGCCCGGCGGTTCCCATCGGTGCCGAGCGGCGAGGCAACCAGCCGGCCACGATCTCGGAACCGGCCGAGCCGTGGGGGCCGACGGGCGCCATGGGTACGACGCCGACCGATCGGCGTCACGGAGACCGGGGGGATCACAGTTGGCCGCCGGCCCCAGGCGAGCCACCGTTCGCCACCGCACGGCAGGCCCTCGACGCGCCGCCTGTCGGACGGGCGCCGGGAGCTCCGGCCGGGCGCCACCGGTCGAGACGACGCCTGGTCCCGTACCTCGCCATCGCCATCGCCATCGCCGCCGTCGTGGTCGCCGCCGTCCTGTTCTCACATCTGAGCGGCGGCTCCAGCTCGCACAGGGCACCGACCGCCTCCCAGGGGACGGCGGCGGGCCCCAGCGGCACGCCGATCGCCATCGCCGGGGCGACGGCCTTCGATCCTCCCCCCGGTGACGGCGTCGAGGACAACGCCGACCTCCCTCACCTCATCGACGGCAACCCCAGCACCATCTGGCACACCGAGTCCTATTCCAATCGCCAGCTCGGCGGGCTGAAGAAGGGCGTGGGGTTCGTGCTCTCCCTGGACCAGAGCCGCCAGCTACAGGATTTGGTGCTCACCAGCCCCACCCCGCAGTACGACATGAGCGTGTACGTCGCCAACTCGTCCCCGTCGGACCTGTCGGGTTGGGGCCAGCCGGTCGCGACGGTCACCAATGCCCCGGCTCGAGCTGTGGTGCCGCTGCACGGTCGCCAGGGGTCCCACGTCCTGGTGTGGTTCACCCTGCTCAGCCCGTCCAACACCGTGCAGATCGGCGAGGCCCAGCTCACCAGCTGACGGTTCCTTTCACGCCTCCAGGCAGCACCGTCTGAAGTCGAACGGTTCCCGGGAACGGCTCTTCCAGTACGCCTGCGCGTGCTCACCATGGCTCGGGTCGATCACCCTCCCGACGGGCACCACCGCGATCACCCGCGCGCCCGCCAGCTGGAGGGCGGAGGCGGCGCTCTGGGCCCGCGCACCGGTCGTGAACGTGTCGTCCACCAGCAGAACCCGAGCGCCCCGGACATCGGGTCGGGCGACGAACCCGGTGTCCGACGCCATGTTGTGTCCCATTGTGCCCGCGCCCCGCGTCAGGGTCTCCCGGTGCTGTGCCGCCAACCAGGGCACAAGACCCAGCGCCCGCTCGAGCGGATGGCGTCCTGGCCGGCCGGACGAGGGCACGGTCGTGATGAGATCCCATCCTCCGGCTCGGCCGCCCTGGAGGCAGTCTCCGTGATCGAAGAGAAATCGGGCCAGCAGGGACGCCACGAACACGGTGTGCCGGTACCGGTCCTCGGCCACACCGCCGTCCTTGTACCTCCTCAGCGTGGCGTGCAGCCCGCCGGGGATCGCGTACACGCTCAGGGGGACGATCCGGTGGCACGGCCGGCGGACCTGTCCGGTCACGTGGGCGCAGCTGTAGCAGGTGGAGAAGCCAGGCCTGGTGCAGCCGTGGCAGATGGCGCACACACCTGGTCCGCGGGCCGGGACCGGTCGGCAGAATCTGGCCAGCGGCTCGCTCACCTCGTGCACGCTCGGCATCGCAGGGGCGTGCGGTCAGAGGAGCCGAACCTGCCTGGAGGATCCGCCTTCCTCTGGGACCGGGCCCCGGTTCTCGACGATTCGATCGAGCGCTGACAGGAGGTCGCCCACCCCGCCGACGACCGTGGCCCCGCCCTGGTCGACGAGCGCCGACGCCCAGGGCTCGGAGCGGACGAGGGACTCGACCAGGAAGACCGGCCGGCCGTGCTCGCGGGCGAGACGTGCCTGCATCCGCGCTCCGCTGGTGGCGGTCGCCTCCACCACCACGGTGCCCAGGGCGATGCCGCTCGTGACCACGTTCCGTCGGGGAAAGGATGTCCGCGAGGGGGGCGCGTCGGGCCAGAACTGCGACAGCACGGCGCCCGATCGAGCCATGCGGAGGGCCAGCTCGGTGTTCTCGGGCGGGTACATGCACTGGATCCCGCTACCCAGCACGCCGACCGTGCGTCCACCGGCGGCCAGGGCCGCGGCGTGGGCATCGGTGTCGAGACCGCGCGCCAGACCGGAGACGACGGTTACGCCGGCCTCGGCCAGCGCCGCCGCCAGGTCCTGGGCGGTCCTGCGTCCTGCGTCGGAGGGCTGCCGGGTGCCGACGATTGCGAGCGACCGCTCGTCGGCATGCACCAGCCGTCCCCGCACGAACAGGAACGGAGGACGGTTGAACACCTGCGCCAGGTTGGCGGGGTAGCCGTCGTCGAGCACCGTGAGCACGCCGAGGTCCGGGTCCTCGGCGAACAGGCGGTCGAGCACCGACGTCCAGCGCTCGGCGGCGGCAACCGCCTCGGACCTGGTCTCCACGAGCGGAGCAGCGGTGCCCGCCGCCTCGACGTCGTCGGCGATCGCCGACC